>CAZEJA010000159.1:0-7101 GCA_964512215.1 uncultured Planctomycetaceae bacterium | reverse complement strand
GCCAGCCGCACCAGCGCGGCGGCCTTGTCGTATTGCTTCTCCTGGAAGTGGCGACTCGCCCGGCTGACGAGCTTGTCGGCCGCGGCGTGGCCTTCCGTCATCAGGTCGCGTCCGAGGTTGAAGGCCGGCCCGATCTCGCGAATCATCTCCGCGACGGCCTTGGGACCGCCGCTCGCCCCGCCGGCAGCGCCGCCCTGATCGAGCGCCGCCTCGGCAAAGAGCAGATGTGCGGCGATGGCGTCGACATCTTCCGCTGCCGCAGCGACCAGAGCGCGGGCGAGCGACTGGCGTGTCGCGGCTACGTCGGCGCCGCCGGCCTCCAGCGCCTGCGCCGCCGACGAGGCGGCGAGGAATCGCTGACGCAGTTCAGGGGATTTCTCCAGATATCGCAGGGCGGCGGTCTTCCGCTCGGGCGTCAGCGCCTTCGTGGGCCTCAGATCCGCCGAGACGCCCGCGAAGTCCCCGTCCTCCAGCTTCTGCGCCGCGGCGGCGAGGCTTTCGCGCGTGCCGTATCGCGGCCCGCCGTCGGCCGGCCAAGCCTCGGTCAGCGCTTCGCCCAGCGCCCCGCCCGCCCGACGGGCCTGGCGAAGACTCCACCAGGCGTACGCGCCCCACACGACGAGCGCGACGCACGCCAGCGCCTTGATCCGGGCGACCGTCTTGTTGGTTCCGTCGCTCACGCTATCCGCTCATGTTGCCCATCTCGTCAAACTCGCCGCCTTCCGGCTCGCCTTCGGGGGGATCTTCGACCACGGTCACGCCGAGGATCACCGGCGCCCCCCCGCGATAGGCGCGACACGACACCGACACGAGGGGCATGGTGCTGTAGACCGTCCAGCGCGTCACGCCGAACGTCACCCACTTGCCGTCTTCGGCCTTCTTCTTCCACGCGACCTGCCAGTTCTCCAGGTCCTTCGTCCCACCGATGCCGCCGATCTCGCGCCCTTCGAAGACGCTGAAGCTCGACGTGTGCCCGCCCACGAACGTCGCGCTCCAGATCACGCAGGGCGACTCGCTCATCTCCCGCCCGGACAGGGCGCCGTGCAGGATGTAGATCGACGTGGCGCCCTTGCCGACGGGAATCGGCGCCGACGTTCCCGCCGGCCAATCGGGATGCTCGATGCTCTTGAGTCGCAGGCAGTTGCGCCCGTCGTGCTTGGCGGGGTCCATGACCCGGAAGGTCACGTCCTTCCACTTCACGATGCCCTCGGGGAAGGCCGGGAGTTTCAACTGCTCGTGGTCGGCGTTGGCGACGGCGGACAGGTCCAGCATGTGCACGCCGCGCTTGTCGCTGCGGACAACGAGGCGGCTGAACCGGACCGTACCGAAGCAGCTTTCCAGCCCGAGGTTCAGCAGCACGCGCTTCGCGTCGGCGGGGATGTCGGCGGTGAACGCCTCCTGGTGCCAGTCCGAGTTCCCGCTGAAACGGGCGTAATGGTGTTCGATGCCTCGCGGCGTGAGGACGGCGAGGTGAATCTTGCCCGTGCTGGACGCCTGGGGCCCGCGGACGATGCGGTCGCCCTTGACGGAACAGGTGATGGTCAGGCGTCCGTCGACGACCTGGTCGAGGGGCAGTTCGCGGCTCAGGAAGACCGTGCCCCGGCTGGACGTGACCTCCACGCAGGGTGTCTTGTCGGCCTTGTCGACGACGGCTGCCCGGGTCGCCCCGACGGTCCGGACGGACCACCCGTCCAGCGAGTCGAGCGGGCAATAGAGCACGGTGGCCGCCCGCATCGGGGCGGCCAAGGCCAACACTCCCGCCAGAATGAACAGGGCTCTCTTCATACAGTTACCGGGGGGTGCGTCTGTCGGTCGGGCATCGGACCCTTACTATAGTGCCCTCACGAAGGGGGAGCAACAGGCTCTGGGGAAGGTTGGACATCCCGCGCGACGGACCGGTATAATTCGCGCTGACGCTTTCTTCATAGCGACGCGGGAGGCGATGCCATGCACATTATGGAAGGCTGGTTGCCCGTGGAACACGCGGCGGGCTGGTGGGCGGCGTCGGCCCCCTTCCTGGCCGCCGGCGTGTATTCGGTGGGCAAGACGCTCAAGAAGAAGCCCGAGGCCAAGCTCCTGCTGGGCGCGTCCGGGGGCTTCGCCTTCGTCCTGTCGGCCCTGAAGCTGCCCTCCGTCAGCGGCAGTTGCAGCCATCCGACGGGCGTCGGACTGGGAGCGATCCTGTTCGGCCCCGGGGTGATGACCGTGCTGGGAACCATCGTGCTGCTGTTCCAGGCGATGTTCCTGGCCCACGGCGGGCTGACGACGATGGGGGCGAACGCGTTCTCCATGGCCGTCGTGGGCTCGTGGGTCGCGTTCCTCGTGTTCCGAGGGGGGCGACGTGCGGGGATGCCCTTCCCCGTCGCGGTCTTCCTGGCTGCGGCGCTGGCGGACCTGGCGACCTACTGCACGACGGCGCTGCAGATGGCGTGGGCGTTTCCGGACCCGCAGACGGGCTTCCTGGGCTCCCTGCTTGAGTTCCTGGGCATCTTTGCGATCACACAGATTCCCCTGGCCGTCAGCGAAGGCCTGCTGACGGTGATCGTGATGAACATGTTCATGGCCTACAACCGGGACCAGCTCGGCGAACTGGTGGTCCTGCCGAAGGGGAGTGCATCATGAAGAAGATCAACCTCCTGCTGCTGGTGGGTGTGATCGCTCTGGGCGTGATTCCGTTCGTCCTGCACAAGCCTCAGGAAGGCGAGGAGATCTTTGGCGGCGCCGACGGGCAGGCGGGCGACCTCGCCGCGGAGAAGAAGCCGGAGTACGAACCGTGGTATTCCACCTTCTGGGAGCCGCCCAGCGGCGAGGTCGAGAGCGGCCTGTTCGCCCTGCAGGCAGCCATTGGGGCGGGGCTGGTCTGCTACGTAATCGGCTACTACCGGGGGCGCCACATAGGAAGAACCAGGACCCCTGCCGATGCATCTGGTTGACCCGTGGGCCAATCTCAGCCGCTGGCGCGAACACCCCGTCGAGGTGATGACCTTCTCGTTCGGGCTGCTGGTGCTGGCGCTGGTCCTGCCGACCGTGCCCTGCGCGCCGGTCATTCTCGTCACGTCGGCGCTGGGCATCACCCTCGGGGCGAGGATTCCGCTGCGGGTGTATCTCCAGATCATGATCATCCCGCTGACCTTCCTGATCTTCGGATCGGTCGCCCTGATCTTCTCCGTCACGACCGAAGGCGGATGGGCGGTGCGGGCCACCGACGAGGGGCTCCGGACGGCGGGCATCGTGTTCCTGCGGTCGCTGTCGGCCGTCTCGGCGATGATGATGCTGGCGATGACCGTGCCGATGGGCGAGATCCTGTCGCTGCTGCGGCGGTGGCACGTGCCGTCGGCCTTGACCGAACTGATGGGGCTGATGTACCGCCTGATCTTCGTCTTCGACCGGACGCTGCACGCCATGATCCGCGCCCAGGGATGCCGCCTGGGCTTCCGCAACCTCCGCACGAGCTATCGATCCTTCGGGGCGATCGTCGCGGCGCTGTTCCTGCGGACGGTCGACCGGGCGCACCGGATGGAAATGGGCCTCGCCGCACGCGGGTACACGGGCGAGCTGCGCGTCCTGTCCTGCCGCCACGCGGTGTCGCTGCGGGCGATCGGGCTGATCCTGCTGACCCACGCGAGCATCACGGCGCTCGGACTGCTGTGGCTGGGAGTGATTCCGTGGCCGATCTGATTCTCGAAACCCGAGCCCTGGAATACACTTACCCCGGCGGGCATCACGCGCCGGGCGTGGGCACGGGGCACCGTCACCGGGCGCTGACCGGCGCGGACATCCGCATTCCCCGCGGCGCCCGCGTGGCCTTGCTGGGCGCCAACGGCGCGGGCAAGACCACGCTGCTGCTGCACCTCAACGGCATGCTCAAGCCGACCGCGGGAGAGGTGTTCGTCGAGGGCGAGCCCGCGGACTACTCCCGCAAGGCCCTGCTCCAGTGGCGCCAGAAGGTGGGCCTGGTCTTCCAGCATCCCGACGACCAGCTCTTCGCCGCCTCCGTCCAGCAGGATGTCTCGTTCGGGCCGATGAATCTGGGCCTGGAAGAGGACGAGGTCCGCACCCGCGTCGAGGAAGCGCTGACCGCGATGGGGATCACGGACCTGGCCGAGTCGCCCACGCACATGCTCAGCCATGGGCAGAAGAAGCGGGCCGCCATCGCCGGCGTGCTCGCGATGAAGCCCGAGGTGCTCATTCTGGACGAGCCGACGGCCGGGCTGGACCCGCACGGCGTCGAGCAGTTCCTCGACACGCTCAAGTCGCTCAACGACGCGGGCACGACGGTGGTCATCTCCACGCACGACGTGGACCTGGCGTACTCGTGGGCCGACGCAGCTGCCATCCTGGCCGAGGGGCGGGTCATCGAGCAGGGCCTGCCCGCCGAGATCATGCGGGATGCGGGCGAGATGGAGTCCGCCCACCTCCGCGTCCCGTGGGTGCTCGCCTTCGCCGAACGCCTCCTGAAAGACGACGGGCACGTCGACCCCGCCCGGATGCCGCAGACGTTCCGACAGCTGCTGGACCACATGGCAGACCCGCCCGGGGAGGGGACTTCGTAACACCCCGACGTCCTCGCCCCGCGCACGACACAGACCGTCCATGCGTGCACACCGCATCCTACTGACGACGCTGCTGATCGGGGCCGTCCTCGCCCCCGCGCCGAATGCGCCGGCCCACTCCGGCCCCGCCGGGGTGGCCGTCAAGCAGGAAACGGTCATCTCCCTGGGCCCCGATACGATCGCCGTCGAGTACGTCACCGAACTCAACCGCGCGGGGGCGTTCCTCGAGACGCTCCGCATGGACACGAACGGCGACGGGCGATTGGCCCCGGAGGAGCAGAAGCGCTACTTCGGCGAGTTGAAGAAGGCCCTGCCGGCCGCCCTGGAACTCCGCATCAACGACAAGGAAGTCCCGCTCGAGCAGATCGGCGAGGTCAAGCTGTCCATGCCGTTCCGCAAGCTGTACCGCTACGAAGCCCCCGCCCCTGCGGGCTGGATCGACGGTGCGACCATCGAGTTCCACAACGACAACTACCTGGACTTCCCGGGCGAGATCACGCTCTACATCGACCCGGCCAACATCGCCGACGTGACGTACAACTCGCTGTGGGACGAACAGGCCAGCGCCGCACGAAGCATCGCCCTCGCGCCGGGGCTGCCGCCCGTCGCGCAGGAACGGGATGTGGTGTTCCGGTATCGGCGCGGCAGCGGGAATGTCGATCCGCCGGAGGGGTGGACGCCCGCCGGCGCCGTCGGTGACCGGTCCGGGGCCACGGAAGAAACGGCGCGAAACGGGCAAGCCGTTACCGCCGCGGTGATGCTGGGGGGCGCGGCGCTGCTGGCGGGGGCGATCGTTATTCTGGGGCGGGCGCGACGCGTGGGGACGGGGCAACTGGCGCTGACCGCCGGGGTGGTCATGGTGGCGGCGACCGGTGCGATCGGGCTGAACTACGCGTCCCTGCCCGCCTGGACGTCGCCCGCCGGACGCCCTGACGACGTGCAGGCCGCCCAGATCTTCCGGGACCTGCATGGGGGCATCTACCGGGCGTTCGACGCGCGCACGGAGAGCGGCGTCTACGACACGCTCGCACGCAGCCTGACGGGCGAGATCCTCGACGACGTCTACAACGAAGTCTATGAGGCCATGCGGATGCGGACGGGCGGGTCGACGAAGTTCCAGGTCCGCCGCGTCAAGCCGATCTCCACGCAGATTCTCCCCGCCGACGACGTCGACGCATCGGCGTTCCGCGTGCGGTATCGCTGGCGGGTGTATGGTACGGTGACGCACTACACGCACACGCATGCACGCTTCAACGAATACGAGGCCCTCTACCTCGTCACGCGCCACGGCGGCGCGTGGCGGATCGCCGGGTCCGAGGTCCGCCAGCACCGGCGCCTGCGGATCGGACAGACGTAGCACCATGATTGAATTCGAGGACATGACGTTCAGCTACCCGCACGGGACATTCCGCCTGCGCGTGGACTCCCTGCGGATCGAGCGCGGCGAGAAGGTGGCGCTGATCGGCCCGAGCGGATCGGGCAAGACGACGCTGCTGCACCTCGCTGCGGGCATCCTGCCCCCCGCCGCGGGGACGATCCGCGTCGACGGCGTGGACCTGACGCAGCAGAGCGACGCCGCCCGGCGCGACTTCCGCATCTCCCGCATCGGGCTGATTTTCCAGGAATTCGAGCTGATGGAATATCTGACGGTGCGGGAGAACATCCTCCTGCCCTACCGCGTCAACCGGTCGCTGCGCCTCACGCGGGAGGTCCGCTCGTCGGTCGATGAACTCGCCGAGTCCGTCGGCATCGGCGGGTCGCTGGACCGCCGCCCGCACCACCTCAGCCAGGGCGAACGACAGCGCGTGGCAATCAGCCGGGCCCTGATCACCCGCCCGGGGATGATCTTTGCCGACGAGCCCACGGGCAACCTCGACCCCCGCACCAGCCGAACCATCCTGCAGGTCGTGCTCGACCAGGCCGCCGCGGGCGGCGCGACGGTCCTGATGGTCACGCACGATCACTCCCTGCTGGAGGAGTTCGACCGCGTGGTCGACTTCGAGCACCTGCTCGACGAAGCGCCGGCCGGCGAGGAGGGCGGCTCATGAGGCACGCTCTCGGGCTGGCGCTGCGGTACATGCTCTACCACCGCGTGCGGACGACGCTGCTGGTCGTCTGCGTGTCGATCGCCATGTTCCTGCCGCTCGCCGTCCACGTGCTGGTGGGCACGTACAACCGCATCATGATCGAGCGATCCGACGCCACCCCGCTGGTGGTCGGCGCCACCGGCAGCTCCTACGACCTCGTGCTCAACACGCTGTACTTCAAGGGGACGCTCGACCAGCGGCTGACGATGGCCGACGTGAAGGAGATCTCCCGCAGCGGCCTGGCCACGCCCGTGCCGATCTACGTGCGGTACTCGGCGGGCAAGGTGCCCGTCGTGGGCACGTCGCTGGACTACTTCGCGTTCCGCAAGCTGACCGTCGCCCAGGGCACGTTGCCCCAGGTGCTCGGGGACGTCGTGCTCGGCGCGACGGCGGCCGAACGGCTCGGCCTGGGCGTCGGCGGGAGAATCCTCTCCGACCCTGAGAAGATGTACGACATCTCC
>CAZEJA010000158.1:0-7129 GCA_964512215.1 uncultured Planctomycetaceae bacterium | reverse complement strand
CGTGACGAGGTTGCAGCGGAAGATCCACTCATCCGGGTCGACGACGAGGTCCTGGGCGGCGGCTTCCAGGGGGGCTCGTCCGGTGTAGTATTGGTTCGGGTCGTACCCGAGCACGGACAGAATGGCGACATCCGACCCGCAGGGCATGCCGGGCGGGATGTTGTTGACCGTCCCGAGCTTGCCGTTGGCGGCGATCCAGTCCATGTGCGGCGTCGCCGCCGCGGCCAGGGGCGTAAGCCCGTCCAGTTCGTCCAGCGGCACGTCGGCCGCCCCGTCGGGGATGATGATGGCGTATTTCATTTTCGTAACCGGTGATCGGTAATCGGTAATCGGGGACCTGCGGGCATGATCTGGGGCCTATCTGGCGTCCTTGGGGCCGGAAGCGTTCTTGTCTCGCTGTTTCTTGAGGTAGCCGATGTAGCCGTTGAGCAGGCGCAGGACTCTTGCTGCGTCATCCTTGAGGTCTCCAAGGTGCTCGGGCTCCGCGTAGCCTTCGTCGATGCAGACATTGATGTCATCGACCACTTCGGTCAGCGATCCTCTGGCATTTCGGCAGAATCTCATCCGATCCTGCCAGTTGTATCGCCCGTGCCCCTCAGCAAGGTTGTTCGTGATCGACACCGCCGCCCGCCGCATCTGCTGCGCCAATGCGAACTTCTCCTCCCCGGGAAGCAGCTTGATCAGCCTGTACACCCGCCCCCGGAACGCCCGCGCGACTTGGTACGTCTCCAGATCCTCAAACCCAAACGGACTTCTCACCTTGTCAGCAGTCATTCAAGGCCTCCCCGTCTTCCCGATTACTGCTTACTGATACCCGATTACCAAATCATATCTGTTCCGGATGTTCGTCGACGATGCCGATGCAGACGCAGGGGGCCTTGACGGCGTCGAGGGCGTCGACTTCGGACAGGGCCTCGCGGACATCGCCCTCGCGGGCGCGATGGGTGGTGATGACAACGGGAACGCCTTCGATCTCACCGTTCTCGGGGGTCTCGTGCTGGAGGAGGGAGCTGATGCTGATGTTGTGGTCGCCCAGGATGGAGGCGATCCGGGCGAACACGCCGGGGCGGTCTTCCACGATCGCGCGGAGATAGTAGCGGCTGCGGACCTCGTCGATGGACAACTGGCGGGCGGGCTCGGCCAGGTCCGGCCAGGTTGGCGCCGTCTGGAACGCTCGCTGGGCCGACCCGATCGCGACGGCCGCCAGGTCGGCGATCACGGCCGACGCGGTCGGCATGCCTCCCGCGCCGCGCCCGTAGTACATCGTGTGCCCCGTCGCGTGCCCGTAGACGCTGACGGCGTTGAACGGCCCCGACACCCACGCCAGCGGGTGCTCCTTGGAGATGAACTCCGGGCGGACGCGCAGGCTCAGCCCGTCCGGCTGCCGATGCGCGATGGCCAGCAGCTTCACGACGTACCCCAGTTCCTGCCCGTAGGCGACGTCGCACAGTTCGAGCGAGTCGATGCCCTCGACGGGAATCGTGTCGAAGTCGATCTGCCGCCCGAACGCCAGCGATGCCAGGATCGCGAGCTTGTGGGCCGAGTCGGTTCCCGCCACGTCCAGCGTGGGGTCCGCCTCGGCCAGTCCCGCCTGCTGGGCGTCCGCGAGCACGTCGGCGTAATCCCGCCCCTCTTGCGTCATCTCGGTGAGAATGAAGTTGCACGTGCCGTTGACGATGCCGAACATCGCGTCGATGCGGTTGGCGGACAGCCCGTCGGTCAGGGCGCGGACGATCGGGATGCCCCCGGCGCAACTGGCTTCAAAGGCCAGACACACGCCGCACGACCTCGCCAGCGCGTACAGTTCGGTCCCGTGGTGGGCGAGCAGGGCCTTGTTGGCCGTCACGACGTGCTTGCCCGCCTGCAGCGCCTGGGCGATGACGTCCTTGGCGACCGTCGTCCCGCCGACCAGCTCGACCACCGCGCCGACCGACGCATCCGCCAGCACGGCGTCCAGATCGCTCGTCAGCAGCGACTCATCCAGACCGAGCTGCCTGGCGGTCGTGAAGTCCACGTCCACGACGTGCCGCAACTCCAGGTGCGGCCCGAACCGCTCGGAGAGGATCTCCGCATCCCGCGTCAGCACCGTCGCGACCGCGCCGCCGACCGTTCCGCAGCCGATCACGGCCACGCCAAGTTTCGCTTCGCTATCCGTCATGAAAGGTCTCTCCCATGCGACCGGGCAATCGTACGGCTCGTCACGAGGAATATCAAGAGGATCGAACCTTCGAGCTGTCGGAGTGGGGGCTTCTTGACGACAAGCGCGGCGACCCGCAGGCCGCCGCGCTTGGAATCATCCGTTCCGTTTCCCCGTCATCCCTGTAATCCCGCTCATCCCGCTCCCTTGTCGCTATCCCTCGCACCCGTCCCAGCAGAACGTGCAGAGCTTCTCCTTGGGCAGGCCGATCGCCTGGACGAGGTCGGGCAGGCGCTGGTATTGCAGCGTGGTCAGATTGAGGCGCTTGCGGATCTGCTCGACCATCGCCTTGTACTTGTCGCTTTCGCAGTCGGCGTAGGTGGGAAGGTCGTTGTCGTCGACGCCCTCGAGTTCCTTGATCGCCGTCCGCCCGGCGAGGTCCAGCTCCGACCGCGAGCGCGAGAAGTTCAGGAACTTGCAGCCGTACACGAGCGGCGGGCAGGCCGGACGCATGTGGACTTCGTTGGCGCCCGCGTCGTAAAGGCGCCGCACCGTGTCCTGGAGCTGCGTGCCGCGGACGATGCTGTCTTCGCAGAAGAGCATGCGCTGCCCCTCGACGAGTTCGCGGACGGGGATGAGCTTCATTTTCGCGACGAGGTCGCGGATCTCCTGGTTCTGGGGCATGAAGCTCCGCGGCCAGGTGGGCGTGTACTTGACGAACGGGCGGCGGTAGGGCACGCCCGCGGCGTTCGCGTAGCCGATCGCGTGGGCCGTGCCCGAGTCGGGAATGCCCGCGACCAGGTCGATCTCCACGTCGTCGTTGCCCGCCAGCGCCGCGCCGCAGCGGTTGCGGCAGGCCTCGACGTTGATGTCCTCGTACGTCGATGCGGGATAGCCGTAGTAGACCCACAGGAACGAGCAGATCTGCATCTTGTCGCCCGGAGGCTTCTTCTGCTCGACGCCGCCCGGCGTCATAAACACGATCTCGCCCGGCCCGAGCTGGCGGTCGACTTCGTAGCCCAGGTTCGGCAGGGCGCAGGTCTCCAGCGTGGCGCAGTACGCCCCGTCCTTTCGGCCGATTGCGATGGGGGTTCGTCCCAGCCGGTCGCGGGCGGCGTAGATGCCCCCATCCGTCAGCAGCAGGATCGAGCACGAGCCCTCGATGGCCTCCTGGGCGGCGGCGATGCCTTCCTCGAACGAGCCTCCCTGGTTGATGAGCGTCGCGACCAGTTCGGTCGGATTGATCTCGTTGCCCGCCATCTCCGAGAAGTGCGTCGCCCGCTTGTCGAACGCGGATTTCGCGAGTTCGTCGGCGTTGCTGACCTTGCCGACCGTCACGATGGCGTAGTTGCCCAGGTGCGAGCCGATCAGCAGCGGCTGGTCCTCGTAGTCGCTGATCACGCCGATGCCGAGAGTGCCCTTGAGCCCGGGCAGGTCGTCGTCGAACTTCGAGCGGAACTGGGCGTTCTCGATGTTGTGGATGATGCGGGCGAAGCTGTCCCCGTCGAGTGCCGCCAACCCGCCGCGCCGCGTGCCGAGGTGAGAGTGATAGTCGGTCCCGTAATACAGATCGATAATGCAGTCCGACTCCGATGCGACGCCAAAGAAACCACCCATGAAGCGCTTCCTTTCCCTGCGACAGATCCTTCATTGGCCCGGCTGGCACGAGACAACCGGAGACCGCCAGTATAGCGACCCGGGGCCCGGCTGCAAGGCGGGGCCTGCCATGAGGCGAACGGCGGGAGCGGGATTACGGGATTACGGGGATTACGGGGGATTCCTCAAGAGAGGGAGAAGACAAGGGACGCCTGGAGTAGGGAGTGCCCGGCGGCGCCGCCATGCGCGCTGCGCCACAGACCCTCCGCCTGCCCCCACGCCGTTTCCCCACCATCCGGTAATCCCCGAATCCCGCTCCCTCTGTTCCCTCGCACAATCACGCCTACGCGTCGCGGCAGCTCACGGCCGGGGGGATGCGTACGACGTTGCCGTCGCGGTCGACGCTGCCGAGCGTGGTCTCGGCCGTTGCGATCAGTACGCCGTCGCTCTTGCGGCGCAGCTCGTAGCTGTGGTCGATCTTGACCTGCCCCATCTTCTCGAGCTTCGTGGTCAGCACGAGCACGTCGTCGTAGCGGGCGGGGGCTCGGAAGCGCACGCCCCCCCGGACCACCACCAGGTACACCCCCGCATCCTCCACGTCGCCGTAGCTGGCCCCCTGGAGGCGCAGCAGTTCCGTCCGCCCCATCTCGAAGTAGATCCAGTAGCGGCTGTGATGGACCGCGCCCATCCGGTCCACCTCGCAATACCGCACGCGGATTTCGATCTCACACGATTCAACCGGTTGTCCCATGTCGCACCCATACTCCGGATTGCTGGTTCTCGTCTTCTCGGCAGGAAGTCATACCTCTACCCGAATTCACGGGCGATTCCAAGTGTGCAGCTTACACGTCCGGCGAGGCGGTTGACTCTGCTCCGCCGCAGCTGGTCTAATGGACGTTCACCGGTTGTGGAGAGGCGGCGACCATGGCGCAGGCTGGCGGTTCACGCAGGAATCTTCTTCGGGGTGCAGCGGGAGTGTCCGCCGGTCTGGCGGCGTCCAGCCCGGGACGCAACGCGGCCTCTGCCGCAGGGGACGAAAAGCTTACCGTCGGCGTGATCGGCACGGGCAAGCGGGGAACGGAAGCGGCCATCAATTGTCTCGAAGCGTCGCGCGCAGTGGAGATCGTCGCGCTGGGCGACCTCTTCGAGGACCGTCTGGACGGCGCGCGGAAGCGGATCGAAGGCGCCGCCCGTGGGGGCAGCAAGCCCAAGGCCGGGCGCCCCCCACGCATTAAGGGCAAGGTGAAGATCGCCAAGGAGCGATGCTTCACGGGTTTCGACGCGTTCCAGCAGGTGATCGACTGCGGCGTGGACCTGGTGATTCTCGCGACACCGCCGGGCTTCCGCGCGCAGCACCTCGCCGCGGCCGTCAAGGCCGGCAAGCACGTGTTCGCCGAGAAGCCCGTCGCGGTCGACCCCGTCGGCGTGCGGTCGGTGATCGCGTCGGCCGAGGTCGCGGATCGCAAGAAGCTGGGCATCGTCGCGGGCACGCAGCGCCGCCACCACGCGTGCTACGTCGACACCATCAAGCACATTCACGGCGGCGACATCGGCCAGATTCTCACGGGGCAGTGCTACTGGAACGAGGGCGCCCGGTGGGTCCGCCTGCGGCAGGAGGGCTGGACCGACGTGGAGTGGCAGATCCGCAACTGGCTGTACTACACCTGGCTGAGCGGCGATCACATTGTCGAGCAGCACATCCACAACCTGGACGTGATGAACTGGGCGATCGGGGCGCCGCCGGTCAAGGCGATGGGCATGGGCGGGCGCCAGGTGCGCAGCGGCGCCGAATACGGCAACATCTTCGACCACTTCACGGTCGAGTACGAGTATCCCGGCGGCGTGCGCGTCACCAGCATGTGCCGCCAGACGAAGAACACGACCTGGCGCGTGGGCGAGCGCGTCGTGGGCACGAAGGGCGTGTCCAACTGCCACAACAGCATCTGGGGCGAGACCACGTACCGGTCCAGGGCCCGCGGGCTGAACCCCTTCGTGCAGGAGCACAAGGACCTCATCGACAGCATTCTCGGCGGCAAGCCGCTCAACGAAGGCAAACGGGCCGCCGAGAGCACCATGACGGCCATCCTGGGACGGATAAGCGCTTACACCGGGCGCGAGATCTCCTGGGACTGGGCGATGAAGGCCTCGAAGTTGGACCTGAAGCACGCGGACCTGGACTTCGGGCCGCTGGACGTGCGATCGGTCGCCGTGCCGGGCACGACCCCGCTGATCTGATCGGGCGCCGGCGGCGCGCAGAGGAGACAGACGATGAGTCAGTCGAACGTATCCCGCAGGGCGGCGCTGAAAGGCGCCGCCGGTGTCACCGCCGCCGTCCTGGCCGGCAGCGCGGGGCGGAACGCCGCCTGGGCTGCGGGCAGCGACACGATCCGCATCGCCCTGGTCGGCTGCGGCAACCGCGGGTCGAAGGATGCGATCAACTGCCTGCAGTCCGCCGAGGGCGTCGAGCTGGTCGCGGCGGCCGACCTGTTTGAGGACCGCCTCGACGCGGGGCTCAAGTCCATCCGCAGCGGCAACGTTCGCTACGCGCGGGACGCCCGCTTGGGCAAAGAGGTCCCCAAGACCGTGTCCGACGGTCCGCAGGCCAAGCAGATGAAGATCACGCCGGACCGCCGCTTCGTAGGTTTCGACGCCTGCGAGAAGGTGCTGGCCCTGCCGGATGTGGACTACGTTCTCTTGTGCGAGCCGCCCGGCTTCCGCCCGCAGCACTTCCGGGCCGCGATCGAAGCGGGCAAGCACGTCTTCTTCGAGAAGCCCGTCGCGGTCGACCCCGTCGGGGTCCGGTCGATTGTCAAGACGTCGAAGCTGGCTGAGAGCAAGAAGCTCACGGTCCTGCCGGGCACGCAGATGCGCCATTGGGATATGGTGACCGACACGGTGAAGCGGATTCACGACGGGGCCGTCGGCAAACTGGTCGGCGGGCAGTGCTACTACAACACGGGCGGGCTGTGGCGCCGCCCGATCGCGAAGGACTGGACCGAGTCCGAAACGCAGATCCGCAACTGGTACTACTACACGTGGCTGAGCGGCGACCACATCGTCGAGCAGCACATCCACAACATCGACCTGATGAACTGGTGCTTCGGCGGCCCGCCGATCAAGGCGATGGGCATGGGCGGGCGACAGGTCCGCATCGACGCGGGGTACGGGAACATCTGGGATCACTTCGCCGTCGAGTTCGAGTATGAGGGCGGGCATCGCGTCATCAGCATGTGCCGCCAGACGGACGGCTGCACGCGGCGCGTCACGGAGTACATCCTCGGCACGAAGGGGCAGGCGTGTCCGCGCGTGGGCGAGATCGCCGACCTGAAAGGCAGCGTTACGTGGAAGTTCGCGGGCAAGCAGATGGACCCGTCCATCCAGGAGCACGCCGACGCC
>CAZEJA010000157.1:0-7144 GCA_964512215.1 uncultured Planctomycetaceae bacterium | reverse complement strand
GCTGTCGGCCGACGAGACGGCCGAGAAAATGCTCACGCAGCTTCTCAACAAGATCGGCGCGGCGCAGGGCGACAAGCTGTTCGTGCTGATCAACGGCGCCGGCGCGACGACACTGATGGAACAGTTCATCGTGTTCCGCGGCGTCAAGAAGGTGCTGGACGGGCTGGGCATTGAGATCGCGGCGGCGAAGGTGGAAGAGATGCTGACCGTCCAGGAGATGGCCGGCTTCCAGATGCACATCGCGAAGGTCGACGACGAACTGATCGACCTGCTGAACGCCCCGGCCGACACGCCGTACTGGACCGTGCGGTAGCACAGGAGAGATCGATGGCGGACACAATCAGCAAGGCGGACCTGGGACAGATGATCCTCGCCGCGGTGGAGAAGATCCGGGCGAACCACCAGGAACTCAGCCGCCTGGACTCGGCGACGGGCGACGGCGACCATGGGACCACGATGCTGCGGGCGATGGACGCCGCGGGTAAGGCGGTCGAGGAAGCCGGCGAGGGCGACATCAAGTCGCTGCTGCACGGGATCGGCTGGGGCATCATGTGCGTCGACGGCGGTTCGACGGGCCCGCTGCTGGGCTCGTTGTTCATGGGCATGAGCGAGGGCGCGGGCGAGGTCGACGCGCTGGACTCCGCCGCTCTGGCTGCGACGTTCGAGGGCGGGCTCGCAAGCATGCAGAAGCAGTCCAAGGCCCAGGTGGGCGACAAGACGATGATGGACGCCCTGATCCCGGCCGTCGAGTCGCTCCGATCGGCCGCCGATGCGGGCGCCGGTCCCGCCGCGGCCATGCAGCAGGCCGCCGACGCCGCCGCCAAGGGCGCCGAGGCGACCAAGGACATGCAGGCGAAGTTCGGACGCGCCCGGAACCTGGGCGAGCGGACGCTGGGCAACGTCGATCCCGGCGCGACCTCGATTTCCTACCTCTTTGAGGGATTCTCCGAGAGCATCTCCGCCGACGGGTAGATCCCCGGCGCGAGCGGACAGACGACAACGAAAGGACGTGGCAGCATGCCAGACGTGGACGGAAACAAGGACGCAAAGGACTACGGCGTCGGGATCCCGGCGACGACGGAGGGTTACTTCCTGAAGGGCTCGGGCAATCTCGAATGGGGCATGAAGGACCGCCTGTCGCGGATCTTCTGCCCCAAGAGCGGCAACACCGTGATGCTGGCGTTCGATCACGGCTACATCATGGGCCCCACGTCGGGGCTCGAGCGGATGGACCTGACGATCGTACCGCTCATCGAGCACGCCGACTGCATCATGTGCACGCGGGGCGCGCTGCGCCAGATCGTGCCCGCCACGGCGAACAAGCCGATCTCGCTGCGGGTTTCCGCCGGATCAACAGTCCTGACCGAACTGAACGACGAGTGCATCATGGACATCGAAGAGGCGATTCGGATGAACGCCTCGCTGATGGCCGCGATGGTGTCGATCGGCGGGAAGTTCGAGGCCCTCACGATCCGCAACCTCACGAAGCTCGTGGACATGGGCAACCGCTACGGCATTCCGACGCTGGGCGTGACGGCCGTGGGCAAGGAACTCGTCCGCGATGCCCGCTATCTGGGCATGGCCTCGCGGGTCTGCGCGGAAAACGGCGCCCACGTCGTGAAGACGTACTTCTGCGCGGAAGGCTTCGAGAAGGTCACCGCCGCCTGCCCGGTTCCGATCGTGATCGCGGGCGGCAAGAAACTGCCCGAGCTGGACGCGTTGACGATGGCATACCAGGCGATCGACCAGGGCGCCTCGGGCGTCGACATGGGGCGGAACGTTTTCCAGGCGGACCACCCGGTCGCGATGATCCAGGCCGTCCGCGCCGTTGTCCACGACGGCGAGAAGCCCGACAAGGCGCTGGACCTGTACAACACGCTGAAGAGCGAATCGGCGTAGCACCGCCGAGTATCCCAACAAGAAGAGCCCATCCCTCAGGGATGGGCTCTTCCTATGCATGTGCGGTACCGCGTCAATTCCATCGATGCATCAGAACTCCACGCCTGGATTCGTGAATCGCAGACCGTCGTTATCGTGGAGCGTGGCGTATTCGGTCACGATCGCGCCGGCGGGGCCGGCAATCATGAAGTGCTTTGCGGTCGGCCGGTTGAGCCCCTGGACCTCGCCCTGTCGGACCTCGGTGCAGTGGCGGACCGTGATGGACTCGGCCTGACTGTCAGGAAGCTTGACCGGCATGGGCATGGTCTGGTCGCCCTCCCCCAGCGTGTAGATCATGCCATGCCGCACGTGCCAGGCCTCCATCTTCGCCGGGCACTTGTCCGTCTCGACGTGAGCGTGCTCGACGATCATCTGGCCCGGCAGGAGGAAGATCTCGTGCCCGAAGTACTTGTGCTGCTCGTCGTTGCACCAGAAGATCCCGCCCATGCCGACGTTCACGAAGTCGCCCAGCCCGAAGTCGATCGCCCACATCTCCTCGCGGAGCTTGTCGACCACGGGATAGCCGAAGCCCTCCATCATCTCGAAGTACGCCCTCTTCGCCTTCTCGTCGTCGAACGCGCCGTCCGCATAGAACTCGTCGTTGGTCATGCTCGCTGCCTTCTCTCCGGGGCGATTCCAGTTGCGTGCCGCACGCAGGGGGGCAATTATATCCCCCGCGGAGCGTTTCACCAGCGCCTTTCCCCCGCAGCGGACGCGTACACTGGTGTGCTCCCGTAGAGGAGACCCGTTCGAATGAAGGTCGCGTTGATCGGAGATGTGCACGCAAACCTGCCTGCCCTCGAGGCGGTGCTGGACGACGTTCGCGCCCGCGGGATGAGACGTATCTGGAACGCGGGCGACTCGACGGGCTACGGGGCGCTGCCGGATGACTGCCTCCGCCTGCTGCGCGACGTTGAGGCGGAGAGCATTCTGGGCAACTACGATCGCAAGGTCCTGCAATTCCCCGAGAAGCGGAAGAAATGGCGCGAGAAGAAGACGCCGGAGAAATTCCTCGCCTTCCGGTGGGCGTACGAGAATCTGTCGAATGAAGGGCGCGAGTGGCTGCGGTCGCTCCCCGACGAAATCCGTCTGGAGGCGGAGGGCTTCCGCATCCTGATCACGCACGGCAGCCCGGAATCCGAGGATGAGCATCTCCGCCCGGCGACGCTCGAGAGTCGCCTGGCGGAACTGGCCGTCATCGCGGACGCCGACGTCGTGATCTGCGGACACTCGCACGAGCCGTTCCACCGGTGCGTCGGGGGCGTGCACTTCATCAACCCGGGCAGCGTCGGGAGGCCTGAAGGCGGCGACCCCCGGACAGGTTATGCCACGTTGACACTATCACGCGGCAAGCTGACCGTGACGCACCATCGGCTCGACTACGACGTGGACCGCGCCGTCGAAGCCATCCGCGCCGCCGGTCTGCCCGAGGAGTTCGGGCAGATGCTGCGGAAGGGCTGCAATCTGGATGCCGTGCTCGCCGGCGCGGAAGACTGTGACGAAGGAGACGTTCTCGCTGCGGTCGAAGCGTTGGCGGAGCGGTGCGACTACGAACGTGGGCACACAGAGCAGGTCACGATGCTGGCCCTGCGTCTGTTCGACGAGTTGGAGAATCTGCACGGGCTGGGCGGCCGCGAGCGGTTCTGGCTGCAGTGCGGCGCGATGCTGCATGACATCGGCTACACGCAAGGACGCAAGGGCCATCACAAGACCGCCCTGCGGGCGATCCTGGACGACCGATCGATCCCGCTGGACGAACGGCAGCGCCACATCGTCGCATCCGTCGCCCGCTACCACCGTAAGGCCCTGCCGAGCGAGTCGCACGCGCACTTCACGGCGCTCGACGGCGCCGACCGCCGGACGGTGGAGATGCTGGCGGGCATCCTCCGCATCGCCGACGGCCTGGACCGGACGCACTGCGACCGGGTTGCGGATGTCCGCTGCGACACCGCACGAGCGACGGTGCGTATCCACTGTTCTGTTACCGGACCGGCCGGCGCGGAACTCGCCGCGGCAGCGAACAAGAGCGATCTCTTCGAGCGGATCTTCGCAAGAGCGGTGGAATTCGACGCCTCCGGGGCAGCGGAGGAGGAGGATTCCTGACGGGACATCACGGATTCTCGTATATAATCCCGAGGCGCGCCTCCGGGGCGTTTCTCACGGGACCTGCACATGGCGAAAGAACAGACAGACAACGTGCCTGCCGCCACACCCGTCGCGGTGATCGACATCGGGGCCAACGGCATCCGGATGGTGCTGGCCCAAGTGGCGTCGGATGGGCGTTTTGACGTCCTCGAGAGGACCCAGCGCGCGGTGCGCCTGGGGCAGGACACGTTTGTCGCCGGGCGCCTGAGCGGGCAGACGATGTCGGCCGCCATCTCCATCCTCAGCGATTTCCGGAAGATCCTCGAGCCCTACCGCGTCGACCACATCCGCGCCGTCGCGACCAGCGCCGTGCGGGAGGCCGCCAACGCCGACGCGTTCCTGGACCGCCTGTTTCTGTCCTGCGGGATGGACGTGGAAGTGATCGAGCCGTCCGAGGAAAGCCGCCTGACGGTCTCCGCGGTCCGTCACGCACTGGAGCAGGCCCCGGACATTGCCGCCCGCCGGGCGCTGATCGCCGACGTGGGCGGGGGCAACGCGCTGCTGACCGTGCTGGAGGACGGGCAGCTCGTCGCGTCGGGCAGCTACCGCCTGGGCTCGATCCGCCTGCAGGAGACGCTTTCGACGGCGGGTGAGAGGCCCGAGCGGGCGGCCGACCTCATCCGCCACCAGATCGAGGGCTCGCTGAGCGTCATCAAGAGTTCGCTGAAGCTCAAGCGGATCCGGACCTTCATCGCCGTCGGCGGGGATGCCCGGTTCGCCGCCGAACAGGTGGGCAAGAAGACGAACTCGCCCGACCTGCGGACGATCGGCCTGGCGGCGTTCGAACGTTTCGTGGCCCGCTGCCAAGGCACGGCGGCCGAGCAGCTCGCGCGGAAGTACGCGATGACCTACGGCGACGCCGAGACGCTCGTTCCGGCGCTGCTGGTCTACGAGAGCCTGCTCCACGCCACCGCAGCGCGGAAGATCGTCGTCTCGGAGACGTCGATGCGGGACGGGCTGCTGCTGGACCTCGCCCGCACCGTCACCGGGCAGGAGGACGAGGAACTCGCCACCGGCGTGTTGCAGTCGGCCCGGACGATCGGCGAAAAGTACCAGTACGACGTCGCCCACGCCGAACACGTAACGGAGTTGGCCGTGAAGCTCTTCGACGAGCTTCGCGACGAGCACCGCCTCACCGCCCGCCACCGCCTGCTGCTTCGTGTGGCGGCCATGCTGCACGAGGTCGGCGGATACGTCAGCAACCGCGCTCACCACAAGCACGGCTACTACCTGATCTCCAACGCGGAGATCTTCGGCCTGCGGGGCGGGGAGCTGCAACAGGTCGCATTGATCGCCCGCTACCATCGGCGGGGACTGCCGAAGACGACGCACCTGGAGTACATGGCCCTGCCGCGTGAGCAGCGAATCATCGTCAGCAAGCTGTCGGCGATTCTCCGCGTCGCCGATGCGCTCGACCGCGGACACGCCCAGCAGGTGCGCCGATTGACATTCGAGCGAACGAGCAACGAGTTCACGATCACCGTGCGCGGGGCAGCCGACCTGGCGCTGGAGCGCCGGGCCCTGTCGAAGAAAGCCAATCTGTTCGAGGACGTCTTCGGCATGCGGGTGCGCGTGGAGGAGTCGCCGCTGTCGGCGGGACAGAGCAAGACGTAGGGCGCCGCGAGGCGCCCGCGACGGGAGCAGACGACGTATGGCCAAACCGAATCTCAAATCGCCCGAGCTGTTCATCAACCGCGAGTTGAGTTGGCTGGAGTTCAACGACCGCGTCCTGCGCGAGGGGCTGGACGAGTCGCTGCCCCTGCTGGAGCGGCTGAAGTTCCTGTCCATCGTCAGCTCCAACCTGGATGAGTTCTTCCTGATTCGCGTAGCGGGGCTGGCCCAGCAGGTGGCCGCCGGGCTGCGGCGCCGCGACCTGAGCGGGCTGACCCCCGCCCAGCAGCTTGCCGCCATCTCCGATCGCGCGCATCGCATGATCGCCGAGCAGACCGACGGCATCCACCGCGCGATGCAGGACCTCGCCGGACGCGGCGTGTACTTTCTGGACGTCGCAGGCGTCTCGGCGCAGCAGCGGCGGTTCCTGACGAGCTACTTCCACAACGACATCCTCCCGATGCTCACGCCGCTGGCCGTCGAGAAGCTCGACCCCTGCCCCAGGCTGCCCGGGCTGCGACTGATGCTGGCCTTCCGCCTGGCGCCGCTCGCGGTGGACAAGGCGGCCGAATGGACCGCCGTCGTCCCCGTCCCGACCGGACTGCCGCGTTTCGTCGCCCTGCCCGCCGAGGAAGGGCTGCACCTGGTGCGCCTGGAGGACATCATCGCCACCCACGCCGGGGCGGTGTTCCCGGACAACGAGGTCCGCGCCGGCGCGACCTTCCGCCTGACGCGGGACGCCGACGTCGATATCGACGACGACGCCGTCGGCGACCTGCTGGAGGCCGTCGAGCAGGCGGTTCTCTCGCGCCGGCGCCGCCGGGTCGTGCGCCTCGAGATCTCCGCCCGCCCGAACCGGCGATTGAAGAAGTGGCTGACTGAGTTCGCCGACATCAAGCCCCGGGACGTCTACGAGATCGACGGCATGCTCGACGCGAAGGCCCTCATGGAGGTCGCGACGCGCCCGGGGTTCGAGGAGTTGAAGATCGCGGACTGGCCCCCGCTGCCCCCGGCCGACCTGACGGACGAGGAGGACTTGTGGCAGGTCCTGCGAAGCCGCGACGTGATGCTGTTCCACCCGTACGAGTCGTTCGATCCGGTGGTGAAGTTGCTGGACCTGGCGGCCGACGACCCGAACGTGCTGGCCGTCAAGCAGACGCTCTACCGCACGAGCGGCGACTCGCCCGTGATCGCCGCGCTGGAGCGGGCGGCCGCCAACGGCAAGCAGGTGACGGTCCTGGTGGAGTTGAAGGCCCGCTTCGACGAGCAGCGAAACGTCAACTGGGCCCGGCGACTGGAGGACGCGGGTGCGTACGTGATCTACGGTATCGCCGGATACAAAACGCACGCCAAGGCCCTGCTGATTGTCCGCCGCGAGGCCGGCCGCGTCCGGCGGTACGTCCACCTCGCCACGGGCAACTATAACGACAAGACGGCCCGCCTGTACTCC
>CAZEJA010000156.1:0-7146 GCA_964512215.1 uncultured Planctomycetaceae bacterium | reverse complement strand
AGGGCGGGCGCTCGATGAGCCTGCACACGCTGGGCAGCGGCGTGTTGTTCGGCGAGAAGCTGTTCCTGATGGAAGACGACGGGCGGAAAATCGACCTGGGCTCGGTGGGGCAGGTCACGAGCGTGAACGAGAAGATGATCCGCCTGCTGTGCGAAGAGCATACGGTTCCGGTGATCGCGCCGCTGGCCCGCGACAAGACGGGCGCGAAGCTGAACTGCAACGCGGACACGGCGGCCGGGGAAGTCGCCGCGGCGTTGACGGCGGAGAAGCTGGTGGTGGTCTCGGACACGCACGGCATCCGGCGCGATCCCGAAGACGCCGACAGCATGATCGAGCAGATCAGCGAGGCGGAGATCCGCACGCTGATCGACGACGGCACCATCAGCGGCGGGATGCTGCCGAAGGTGGAAGCCTGCCTGCGGGCACTCGACGCGGGCGTGGCGCGGACGCACATAATCGACGGGCAGTTCTCGCATTCGCTGCTGTTGGAGATCTTCTCCGACCGCGGCGTCGGGACGTTGATCCAGCAGTAGGGGCTACGAGCCCCCGGGCGGAGCGAAAGGCCATGATCAAAGACTTCATCAATCTCAGTGATTTCACGCCGGAGCAGTTGCAGTCGCTGCTGGACCGGGCGATCGCGGACAAGGCGCTGTCCCGCGAGGGGCGCCTGCCGACCACGCTGGAGGCCCGGACGCTGGCGATGGTCTTCGAGAAGCCCTCCCTGCGGACGCGGGTGAGCTTCGAGACGGCCATGACGCAACTGGGCGGGCATGCGATGTATCTCACGCAGGCGGACATCGGCTTGGGGACGCGCGAGCCGGTCGAGGACGTCGCCCGTGTGCTCGGGCGGATGTGCGACGGGATCATGGCGCGGACGTTCAGCCACGACATGGTCGAGAAGCTCGCGTCGTTCAGCCCCTGCCCGGTCATCAACGCGCTGACGGACCACTCGCACCCCTGTCAGGCGATGGCGGACGTGATGACGGTCCGCGAGCACTTCGGCGACCTCGCCGGGCGGACGATGGCGTTCGTGGGCGACGGCAACAACGTCGCGAGGAGCCTCGCGGTCGCCTGCGCGAAGTTCGACATGAAGTTCGTGCTGACCTCGCCGGAGGGATATGAACTGGAAGAGAGCTTCCCCGCGGGCCTGCCCGAAGGGGCGGACTACTCGCAGGTGCGCAACGCCGCCGAGGCCGTCGCGGCCGCGGACGTGATCTACACCGACACGTGGGTGTCGATGGGACAGGAAGAGGAGAAGGAGCGGCGCATTCGCGACTTCGCGGGATATCAGGTGAACGGCGAGTTGATGGCGGCCGCCCCGTCGCACGCGATCGTCCTGCACTGTCTGCCGGCGTACCGCGGGTACGAAATCGACGCCGAGACGTTCGAGGCCCACGCCGAGCCGATTCTCAACGAGGCGGAGAATCGCCTGCACTTCCAGCGGACGCTGCTGAATGTGCTGATCGGCGAGGGTGGCATCGGCGCGTAGCAGTATGGGTGCCGTGGGCTGTCCCCTGGGGACAACCACGTGGCGCGAGGGCGGAGACAGCGTGGTTGCTGCGCTCCGCTCCGCAAACCACGGCACCCCCTTCATTGCGTGTGTTTGGGCGGCGCGGGCGCTTGGACGACGGCGGGGGGCGGAGTACACTACGGGCGTGGCTGGAACGAAGCGACAAGGCGGGCGGCGGGCGAACGCGTTGAGGCCGGTGCGCCTGACGCCGAACTTCGTGGGCACCGCGGACGGGTCCTGCCTGGTGGAGATGGGCGGCACGCGGGTGATCTGCACGGCCAGCTTCTCGGCCGGGGTTCCGAAATGGCGCGAAGGCAGCGGCCTGGGGTGGGTGACGGCGGAGTACGGCATGCTGCCGGCGTCGACGGGCTCCCGCAAGCGGCGCCCGGTGAACAAGCCGGACAGTCGCAGCGTCGAGATTCAGCGCATCATCGGGCGCGTGCTGCGGAGTGTGGTGCAGTTCGCAACGCTGGGCGAGAACACGATCTTCCTGGACTGCGATGTCCTGGAAGCCGACGGCGGGACCCGGACGGCCGCGATTACCGGCGCCTACGTCGCGATGGCGATCGCCGCGAAGCGAGCGGCGGCCGACGGGCGATGCGGTGCGCGGGCGATCGGCGGAAACGTGGCGGCCGTCTCGGCGGGCGTTGTGGGCGGACGCGTACTGCTGGACCTGAACTACGCGGAAGACTCCCGCGCGGACGTGGACCTGAACGTGGCGATGACGAGCGGGGGGAAGTTCGTGGAGATTCAGGGCTCGAGCGAGTCGGCCCCCTTCGACAAGGACCAGTTGGACCAGATGCTGGGGCTGGCCGCGGGCGGCATTCGAAAGCTGCTGCGACTTCAGCGGCAGGCGATTCGGGAAAGCGACGATGACTAGGAATCAATGGACGACGTGGTGTGGCGGGGCGATGGTGTGCCTGGCGGCGGCCCTGGCGGGCTGCCCGACCGGAGGAGGAGGCCTGACGGGCGGGTCGGGCGCCCCCGCGGAAGACGAGGAGGGGTTCACGATTCTCCTGCACACTTTCACGGGGACGGAACACGTGAGGATGGCGAAGTATTACAAGGAGCAGACCGAGAAGCACACGTCGTGGCGGGGCGTGTACGTGGTGCACAAGGCCGACCACAGCGCGCTGTACTGGGGCAAGCACCGCACGATCGGCGGCGCCCAGGGGAACCTGAAGCGTGCGAAGACCTACAAGACGGGTCGCGGCGTGCTGCCGTACGTCCGGGCCATCGTCATGCCGCTCCCGGGCCGGAGCCCGGGGCGCCCCGAGTGGGACATCAAGAACGCCAAGGGCGTCTACACGGTGCTGGTGGCCGTCTTCCACAACGTTCCGGAGGACGGCTTCTTCGAGCGGAAGCGGGCGGCGGCGCTGTACTGCGAGCAGCTTCGCGGCAAGGGCGAGGAGGCGTTCTACAAGCACGACCCCGGCCAGTCGATTGTGACGATCGGCGTGTTCGGAAAGGAAGCGATCGGGTACGAAGGGGTGGGCGTCAATCGCAAGGCGGTCATCCGAGATGCGAGAATGAAGGGCATCCGCACGCGGTATCCGCACGCCGCCGTCAACGGGCGTCAGGAGATTGTCCGAGGGGTCAATCCGGCAACGAACAAGCCGGAGAAGCGCATCCGGGAAAGCTATGTCATCCGGATTCCGAAGGAAGGCGCCATCGTTGACACCGACACGCGCACTCGTACTGGCCAGTGGCAACACCGGTAAGCTCCGGGAGATCCGCCGGGAACTGACGGGGCTGTCCGTTCGCGTGGCCTCTCTGGGCGAGTTCGGATCGATCCCGGAGCCCGAGGAGACCGGGGATACGTTCGGGGCGAACGCGCGGGACAAGGCGCTATACTACGCGGCTGCGACGGGGCAGTGGTGTCTGGCGGATGACTCCGGACTGGCGGTCGATGCACTGGACGGGGCGCCGGGCGTGCGGAGCGCCCGGTACGCCGAGGAGAGTTTTCCTCCCGACGCGGACCGCCCGGCGCGAGACGCGGCCAACAACGCCAGGCTTCTCGCGGCCCTGGCGGACGTGCCGGATCCGGAGCGGACGGCGCGGTTTGTCTGTCACCTGGCGCTGGCCGAGCCGGGGCGGGTGCTGATCGAGGCGACCGACACGGTCGAAGGCGTGATCGTTCGCGAGGGGCGAGGCCGTAACGGGTTCGGGTACGACCCGCTGTTCTTTCTGCCGGAACTCGGGCGGACGACGGCGGAACTGGCGCCGGACGAGAAGAACCGCATCAGCCATCGGGGCAAGGCCGTCCGGCGGTTTGCGGAGAAGCTGAGAGCGTTTCTCGGGCGGTAGGGGGTCACGCCGGGCCGCGTCGCGGGCGACGGATCAAATGCGTTGCGCTCAGGATGCAGGCCAGCAGCCCGTAGATCACCACGGCGGAATACCATTCCGGGGGCGGCGGGGCGGCGGCATCGCCGATCTGCGTGACCTCGTACAGCCGCGGCGCCACGTGCCAGATGAACCCGGTCTGCTCGACGACAGCGGCGAAGACGGAGTAGAGGGGGTTGAGGGCGACGGCATATTCCACGGCGGCCTGTCGGGTGGCGTGAGAGTCGGCCTGAAGGAGGCCTCCGGTCCAGAAGGGGGTGGCGAGTGCGGCACAGAGCAGGACGGCCGCGACGACCGCGACGGCGGCGCGAGCGCGATCGGAGCGGACGCACCGGACGGCTGCGATACAGGCCAGCGTGACGGCGGCGAGGATGCAGTAGATCTTCAGGGCGGCCGGCACGGTGACGAAGGAGGGGGTCGCGATGCAGAGGACGACGAGCGTGACGGCAGACGTGTCGGCGACGATGCCGCCTCTGAGCAGGGCCCCCATGGCTGTCGATCCGGATGCGGCCAGGACCGGGACGCTGAGTGCGACCCAGACAGTCATGGCCGCCAGCGTGGCCAGGACGGTTTCCCTCGGGGCGACGCCGAAGCTGCGGGCGAGGACGACTACGCCCAGTTCGACCCCGAGGGTCGTGACGGCGGCGATCAGAGCGGCCAGCCCGTCGCGCGACAGCAGGTCCCGGAACGGGCGGGGCTCCGCGGGAGCTTCGGGATGTTCGACCTCGGTCATTTCTCTGCGGGGCGGGTCGTGGGCTTGTACTTCTCCAGGTCCGCCTGGAGGCGCATCCGGTACTCGCGGAGCAACTGCTTGCGGGCGTCGAGCTCCCGGATGCCTCGGTCGATCTGCAGGAGTGTCTCGGCGGCGCCCTCGGCGGGCTCGCGGATGTAGTCTTTCGGGTTGGCGAACTTGTCCGCCCACACGGCCATCGCGTCGGCGGCCTGCTGCAGCGTGCGGGGCAGCAGGGGCGCGTACAGAGGCAGGCGGACCTCCTCGATGTCAAAGACGCCGCCGATGCGAAGCTCATCTCGGACCCGCGTCACGTCGTGCGCGATCGCCCGCGGACGGCTGCGGATGACGACCTGCCCCTTGGCGTGGCGGTCGGTGTAGTCCTCCGCCCACTTGCGGAGCTTCTGGAACGGAAGATCCCGCCCGTCGATGCGGAGGTCCCCGACGCGGTTGATCTCCAGGTTGACGCGCGCGTGGTCGGCCTTCTCCGCCCCGGGAACGGGCGTGATGATGATCTCGATCGCGGTCCCGACCGGGGGGATGGCCTTGGTCTTTGCCCGGAAGGTCAACTGCCCGGCGTCGCCGCTGTCCTCGAGGTCCATGGACGCGGAGCTGCCGAAGGGCACGTCGATGACGGACTCGGTGAAGTTGGCCACCGAGATGATCTGCCCGTCGATGTCGGCGAGGTACTGGTGATTGTCGAGGACGTCCGAGCCGACGAAGACCCACGTCTTGGGGATCGTCCGGGTGCGTCCGCGCCCCGTGACCTCCAGCCAGTCGCCCGCAGGGACCTTGTGCGTCTTGCCCTGGGCGTCCTTCCAGGTCAACTCGACGCGCAAGCCCGCCCCCCGCGGGGGGATGACACGCTGCGGGACCCCTTCGGCGGGGGGGATCCAGCGGGCGTATTTCCCGGGGGTCAGCCCCAGCGCCAGCAAGGCGGCGTGCAGCGAGGAGGGCTTGGCCTTCGTGGACAGGATGCTCTCGTGCTCTTTCGTGCCGTGATAGCACAGCAGGAACTCGAGGAACGCTTCGCGGTTGCAGACCTGAGCATCCAGGTGGACCTGCCGCTTGCCCAGGTCCAGGCGCAGGTGTTTCATGCGGAGCACTCCCTTGCCGGCGGGAGGCTTGGCGGGGGCGTCCTTGTCGGTCGCGGGCGGGTCGGCCGCGAAGATCAGCGGGGCGACGAGGCAGGCGACGAGGACGGACATCGTGGCGGGGATTTTCATGGGGCATCGGTCTCCACTAGATACTACGTCCACAATAAAGCACGGGCCGAGCGTTCCGCAAGGAACACGCGGCCCGTGGGAGGAGCGTCGTGACGTTTCCGGGGCCTATGGGAAGGCCAGTTCCTCTTCCTCTTTCTGGATGATGATCTTGGGCTTGATCAGAATGAGGACGGTGCGTTCGTCACGCACCTTGCCGCGGTTGGTAAAGGCCCGGTTGAGAATGGGGATCTTGCTGATGAGCGGAGCGCCGATCTCCTTCTCGGTCTCGCCGGCGACCTTCTGTCCGCCGAGCAGTAACGTCCCGCCGTCCGGCACGGAGACGGTGGTCTGGATGTCCTGGACGGAGACTTCGGGCAGTTCGATGGTGGCGATGGTCGTGCCGCCGCCGCCGCCGACGG
Organism: uncultured Planctomycetaceae bacterium; assembly: GCA_964512215.1. Lineage (GTDB taxonomy): Bacteria > Planctomycetota > Phycisphaerae > SM23-33 > SM23-33 > CAZEJA01. The sequence goes on along the minus strand of CAZEJA010000156.1, from coordinate 939 downwards.
CGAAGCTCAACTGGCGCGGCGTGCCGATGCGGGCCGCCAACTGCGGGCGGAGCGTGAGCGTTACGTACCGCCGGTCGGCGGAGACGGTGGCCTCGACGTCCAGCACGCTGCCGGTCGGGATGTAGCCGACGATCGGACGGAGGGCGGCGGAGTTCTCGCCCACGACGGGCTCGTAGTTGGCGATGTAGGCGAAGACCTGGGCGACCGCGATGTACGCGCGCTGCCCGTTGAACAGCGTCAGCCGCGGGGCGGTCAGGAGGCGGCTGGTTTGCTCCGCCTGCGTGGCCTCGATGAGGAAGTTCACCTGGATGTCGTCGAGGAACGAGCCGGCAATCGACAAGGCGGTGGGGACCGCGCTGGTGCCCGTGGCGCCGATGTCGCCCGCCTGCCCGGTCGCGAGCGTCGACAGCCAGGACGCGCCGTTCTGCACGACACCGATGGGCGTGAAGTGGTCGAACGTCGAAGGGGGGTTGGTGTTGCCGATCGCGCCCGGGAAGGGAATCGCCTCGCCCGTCCACGGATTGATGTTCGGGGGCGCGCCGGGGCTGCCCAGGCGCGAACCCATGTTGAAGTAGAAGTCCATGTCCACGCCGACGCGATTCAGGAAGCCGGTGGTGACCTGAATGAAGCGGCATTCGATGGAGACCTGAAGGGCGCGGGCCTCGCGAAGCTGCCCGACGAGTTCCAGAATCGCCCGGTGATTGTCGGCCGTCTGGGTGACGATGAGCTGCCCGTGAAGCTCGCGGATGCCGACGCGGGTCGAGTCCGCCCAGCTGTCCGGTGCGATCGTCTCGGTGATGGCGCTCGTGATCTGCTCGATGATCTGCTCTTTGGTCATCTCGTCGACGGCCGTGGGATCTTCCTCGAAAAGCCCGCCGCCGCTGCCGCCACCGCCGCCGCCGCTGCCCTGCTGGCCGGTCTCGATGTCCAGCTCCATGC
>CAZEJA010000155.1:0-7169 GCA_964512215.1 uncultured Planctomycetaceae bacterium | reverse complement strand
GTTCTCGGCCGCCTGGCCTCGGTGACAGTTGTTGAAGAACGCGAAGACCTTGTCGACCTTCGCTTCCAGCTCGTTCCAGCGTCCGAGCAGGTCCATCAGGTCGACGGGCGTGTACTTGTAGTCGTACCGCTCGGCGCCGCCGGCGTACCACTTCTCGGCCGTGCGGGAGTGCAGACGCGCGTAGCCCGTCCGCGTCGTGGCGGCTGCGGGGGAATGGTACAGGGCGGGCAGGTCCGGCACGTCGGGAACGACGAGCGTCACGTCGCGCTCGGCGAGTGATTCGTTCGTGGCTGGGTGCTCCCAGGAGTTGTGGCGGAACTCGACGGCCAGCGGAACCGACGCGAGATCCTCGATCGCGGATGCAAGGTACTTCCGGTTGGCGACGGTACGATGGAACGACTGCGGAAACTGCAGCAGCACGCCGGCAAGCCTGCCCGCCTGGCGCAGCGGCTCGATGCCCTCGAGATACTCCCCGGCCACCGCGCGATTGGCCTTGTGCGTGGTTTCCTGGTTGGCCTTGACCCAGAACTGGAATCCCTCCGGCGTGCGGCGGACCATCGACGCCATCGCCTGGGGCGAAGGCAGACGATAGTAGGTGAAGTTCAGCTCGACACAGTCGAAGTGCTGGACGTACTCGGCGAGCATGTCCGTCTTCTTCGTACCCGGCGGGTAAAACGTGCCCACCCAGTCGGCGAACGAGTACCCGCTCGTGCCCACGACGTATTCGATGCTCGATTCCATGTCAGCACCCCATAGCGGCCGCGCAGCTCTTCACCACAGAGACACAGAGTACACAGAGGGGTGGAAAGAAGGAAGGCGTACGGCCCGGCTTGGGGACTCGCAAGAGCCCGCCCGTGCATTCCTCTCCCGCACCAAGCCGTTGCCTTCTCCCGTTCCTCTGTGCCTCTGTGGTCTGTTCTTCTTTCCGGGTTATCGCCCAACGGCGGCAAGGTCGCGGTTGGTGCGGCTCCACGTGAGCCCGATCGAGTCGGTTACGCGCTCGACCCGCTCGGCCGTCAGCCCTACCGTGCCGTATTGCTCGTCCAATGTTCCCGTCACGATGTAGGGGCCATACCCGTTCATCCCGCCGCGGAGCGATCGCAGCGCATCGGGGAAGACGGTCACCTCGAACAGGCCGAACTCGTCGGCGAGCGTGGCGAACATCATCGCCTCGCCGCGACCGGTCTTCGTGGTCCGCCGCGCTTCGACGAGCCCGGCGATCCGGACGCGCCGTCCGACGCTGCGGGCGATCCGTCGACTGTCCATGTCCACCCGCCCGGACAAGGCGTCGCGGAAGCGCGACAGGACGTGCTCCCGCACACTGAAGCCCAGGATCCGCCACTCGTCCAGATACTTGCGGGCCTCGTCGTAATCGCCCGGCGGCGCGGGGATCGTCGGGGCGGCGGTGAATAGCCCGTGGTCCCCGGCCGGACGATGCGGGCGTATCGTTACGAACAGGTTCATCTCCATCATCAGCGCCGGGCGCGGGCGGTCGGTGAAGTCGAACGCGCCGCACAGGATCAGCGACCGCGTCTCCTCCCGCCCCAGGCCCGTGCGGGCGAGCAAGTCGCTGACGCCCGCATACGCCCGGCCGTTGCGGGAATCCACGATCGCCTCGACACCGGCTGGACCCAGCCCGTCGACGCGGTTGAGCCCCACGCGGATCGCGCCGCCTTCCAGCGTGAACTCCTCCTCGGACCGGTTGACGTCCGGCCGCCGAAAGCGGATGCCGCCGAGCTTCGCCTGCTCGACGTAGACGCGCGTGGGGTACATGCTCTGGTTGTTGTTCATCGCAGCAACCCAGAACTCCGCGGGGTGGTGCGCCTTGAGGTAGGCCACCGCCCAGGCCAGCGTCGCGTAGCTCGCGGCGTGGGCCCGGCAGAACGAGTAGGCGTTGAACTTCGCCATCTGCACCCACATCGATTTGGCGTAGTCCATGTCCACGCCGTTGGCGGCGCAGCGGGTCAGGAACCGCTTCGACAGGCGGAGTCGCTCCGCATCGGTGCGACATTTCTGGACGGCCTTGCGGAACGGGTCGGCCCCGGCGAGCGACGTGCCCAGCATGGCCGCGGCCACCAGCATCACGTCGTCCTCGTACAGCATCACGCCGTGGGTCTCGCCCAGGACCGGATCCACGCGCGGGTCCGCGGCGGGGACGGGGTCGAGCCCGCGCTGACGCCGGATGAAGACCTCCTTCATGCCGATGCTGGCCGCCCCCGGGCGGATCAGGGCGAGCGCTTTCATCACGTCACGCGGCCCGTTCGGCGCCATCGCCCGCAGCAGATGCCGCATCGCGGGCGACTCGAGCTGGTTGCACCCGACGGTGTCGGCCGCCCGGAGCAGGCGGAGCGTGGCAGCGTCGTCGGTCGGCAGGGCTTCGACGTCGACCCGAACGCCGCGCCGGGCGAGCAGATCGCACGACGAACGGATCGTCGAGAGACTGCGATTGCCCAGCAGGTCCAACTTCACCAGGCCGATGTCCTCCACGCCGTGCTTGTCGTACTGCGTGATCATGACGCCCTTGGCGGCACGTTGAATCGGGACGTACCGATCGATGGGCTTTCGCCCGATCACGATCCCGCCCGGGTGAACCGACAGCAGGTGCGGCAGGCCGATGATTCGCTGGCTCAGGCGCGAAATCTGCCCGAGGCGCTGCGGCGAGAGCCCGGGCATGTCGACCCCCGCGCCGGACCGCCGCTCCGCTTTGGCGAAGCGGGAGATCTGCTCGTCGGACAGGCCGAACGCCTTGGCGGTTTCCCGAATCGCCGAGGCGGGCTGGAACGTGTTGTGCGTGCAGACCATCGCTACCCGCCCTCCGCCCCACCGCTCGAACGCGTAGTCGATCACGTCGTCGCGGATCCGCCAGCAGAAGTCGATGTCCAGGTCGGGAAAGTCGCAGCGACGTTCGTTGAGGAAACGCTCGAAAGGGATGCGGTACCGCAGCGGGCAGACGTTCGTCACGCCCAGCAGATAGGCAACCACGCTGCTGGCGCCGCTGCCCCGCCCGGCCACAGGCACGCCGCGACGCCGCGCATAGCCCACGATGTCCCAGACCACCAGGAAGTATTCCGAAAAGCCCATCCGCTCGATGAGGCGGAGTTCCTTGTCCAGCCGCGCATCCAGGCCGGGCGGAGGGTTGGTGGCGTAGCGTCGGGGAATGCCCGCGCGGCACAGTCGCCGGAGATACGCCTCCGCGGTCAGGCCGTCCGGGCAGGCGAAGCCGGGGAAGACCGGCTCGCGCGGCAGCAGGCGGAAATCTCCGCACCGTTCGGCAAGCAGATGATTGTTGCGGATCGCGTCGGGAAAGTCGGTGAGTTCCTCGCGGAGCTGCGCCGGTTCGCGAAGGCAGGCCTTCGGGTGCGGCAGGTCGGCGGCCGTGACGTTGTCATACGTGGTGCCCTTCCGGATGGCGGCGAGCAGTCGGGCGACGTCGCGCTCGTCGGGCGTCGCATACAGCGCCTTGCCCATCGCGATCAATTGCACCCCCGTCCGCTCCGCACACTCCTGCAACCGGCGAATCTTCCCGTACGTCTGCGTCGCCGGATCGATCCCCACCCAGATTCGCTCGCAGTTTCCCCCCTCGCTCAGGAGACGGTCTGCGAGCGAGACGTCTTCAACAATGAAGTGGATCCCCCCTGACAGTTCGATCAGACAGGCAACGAACCTTTCCACATCACGTAGTCCCGAAGAGACGGCAGATCGTAGCCGGGGGCGTAAGCCCCCGGAACCGGGCCGCTCTTCCTGTTGCGACAGAACGCCTCCGGGGACCGATTCTATCGCCCCTCCGGGGCTCTGAGTCTGGGGTGCGTCGGGATCCCCGGGCTCACGCCCGGGGCTACGATCTTCCGCCCCTGCGGGGCTCGCCTCTCCTCTGGAACGCCTTCCTCCCATCGACAGCGTGTCCGGTGTAGCCTTGGCGAAGCCGGATCGACAACTTGTCCTGCGTAGCGGAGCACTGCTTCGCGAAGCCGGATCGACATTCGACAATCCCCCCTGGATTCGCGTAATCAGCCGGCAGAGATTCTCATACCCCGCCTCGCTTTCCACCAGCGCCACGACGCTGCTGCCTTCGCTCTGCAGTTCCGCACCGATCAGCGGCTGGACCCCCGCCTCGCAGGCCTGCCGCCAGAACTGCGTCGCCCCGCACAGGCTGTTCACATCCGTCAGCGCCGCCCGCGCACAGCCCATCCCCGCCAGCCGCCCCACCAGCCGGTCCAGACGACTCGCCCCGCACAACAGCGAATAGCCGCTGCGCACGTGCAACGGAATGACGGTCGAATCCGACACGGTTCCTTCCTCAGTCCACGGAAAAAGAAGATGAGTCCACGGATTACACGAATTACACAGATTCAAAAACAGCGGCTACGAACCCCATCTGCTTCTTTTGCCGTTTCCTTTTCTAATCCGTGTAATTCGTGTAATCCGTGGACCGCTTCTTCTTTTCCGTGGACTACTTCGTCAGCGACGGCGTTCGCAGGATGAAGCCGTAATCGTTCTGTTCGAGCTTTCCGAGCAGGTCGGCCGACTCGCCGGTGACGACGGCGGCGTGACCCCAGCGGTCGCGGATGGAGTCGACGGCCTGGTGAAGATCGCGCCGGCGCCGGCGAGTGCGGCGGTCGAAGAGCTTTCCATCCCCGCCGGCGGGTCGAAACTTCGACAGCACCACCCCCACGTGCCGCAGCGACACCCGACGGTAGTAAAGCTTCCCGAACAACTCCAGCACGACCGCGAAGACTTCCTCGTCGTCGCCCGTCGCATCCGGCAGCGACCGCGACGTCGCCGCCTGCCGCCAGTCGTCGTAGCGGATGCTCACTTCGACGCAGCCGGCCAGCAGGCCGCTCTCCCGCGCCGTCCGCATCGCCCGCTCCAGCAGATAAAACAGCATGCCGCGGATCTCGTTGCGGTCGCACGTCGGGCGATGGAAGGTCGTCTCGCGCGAGATCGTCTTCGGCGCCGCAGCCGGGCGGAGAAGTTGGGCGTCGCGGCCGCGACAACGCTCGTACAGCACCTCGCCCCGGCGCCCGAACATCGCACGCAGATGCTCGCGCGACAGCCCGCGCAAGTCGCCGATTGTCCGAATGTTCACGTCGTCCAACGCGCGGGCGGTCTTGCGCCCGACGCCGGGCAGCTTCTCGACCGGCAGCGGCGCCAGGAACGCCGGGGCCTGTTCGGGCGGAATCCACTTCACGCCGCCCAGCCGCACCGCATCGCCGTACGGCTTGACGGCCGTCGACGCGATCTTCGCCATCATCCGGTTGCCCGCCAGCCCGACCGACACCGACAGGCCGACCTCGTCCCGCACCTGCTTCCGCAGCAGTCGCCCCATCGCATCGGGCCCGCCAGCGCGAAGTTGGGGCACGCCCGTGGCGTCGCCGTAGGCCTCGTCCAGGTACGTCTCCAGCCCGCAGGTGTAGCGGCGGCAGATGTCCCAGACGTGCTCGGCGAAGCAGCGGTAGATCGGATACCGTCCCGGCAGGATGACAGCCGACCTGCAGCGCCGCATGGCTGCGTGCAGTTCCATGCCCGCGCGGAGCCCCGCCCGCCGCGCCTCGTACGAACACGACGCGATACACCCGCTGCCGACAATCACCGCCCGCCCGCGAAGCGACGGAATCAGCAACTGTTCCACCGACGCAAAAAACGCATCCACGTCGACGTGGAGGAGGATCGATTCACTCGGTTCCACAAGACAGTCCATGGAAAAAGAAAAAGAAAATGAGTCCACGGATTACACGAATTACACGGATGAAAGAAGAAACGACGAAATCCACGGATTACACAGATTACACGGATGCAAAAAGAAACAACTCAACAACGTTTTCCAACAGGCAGACCCGTAACCACGCCTTTCTGACTTCGTGTCATTCGTGTAATTCGTGGACTCAATCGACAATCGAAAATCGTCAATCGACAATCGTCTGGTCCACCCACCATTGCACCTCGACGGAGGCGAAGTGGATGTAGTACGTCTCCTCGCCGCACTGGACGCTGTAGTGCAGCGCGTAACCATCCCCCCCGCGGTCGACCCAGCGCCCGTTGACGCGGTCGACTTTGTACGTCCGCTCGCCCCAGCGGAAGCGCAGCGGCTCGATCTGTCCGCCGCGGCAGTCCGCCAGCACGCGGATCGGCTCGCCGATTTCCTCAATGTTCATCGCAGCGCCCGAGGCTGTCCGTCCCGGCCAATTCTCCAAGGCCCGGCCCCCCAACCGGGCCCCGAAGTATACCTAACATATCCCTAACGTATAATAGACGCGACAGGCCGATCGGTCAAGGATCGAAGCCCCCTTTCTCCAAAAAATCTTCCCAGATTTCGGGGGTCGGTACGTGACTTGGTGCTCCTCTTCGTAGCACGGATGAACGCGGATGAGAATGAGTTCAAGGAGCACCGCCGCTCCGACAGGGATATCTCCACTCCATCCCCGTAATCTCCGCAATCCCGAAATCCCGCTCTCCTTCGTTCCCCTGTTGTCGGGTTGGGGATATCCTCTCGGCGCCGGGCGGATGAGCCCGCGTCACCCCTTGGCGGCATGCTTGGCCGTCACGGCGTGCAGATGCTCTCCATCACGCCGACCAGTTCGTGTTCTTCGACCGGGCTGTGACAATGCCTCGCGAGGTCCGCGAACGACACGAACCCTCGCAGGCAGTAGTCCGAGTCGACGACGGGGAGGCGGCGGATCTTGTATTCGCGCATGAGCGACTCGATCTCATGCAGGTCCGCATCGCAATGGACCGTCTGGACCGACGTGGACATGACGTCGCGGATGGGGGTCTCGTAACTCCTGCCCTCGGCGATCACGCGGCAGCACAGGTCGCGGTCCGTGACGATCCCCTCCAGGCGACCGTCCGAATCCAGCACGGGGATCGCGCCGACGTCGTAGTCGAGCATCATGCACGCCACCGAGCGAGCGTCGGCTGTCTCCGCACACGCCCAGACATGGTCGCTGGCCATCAGATCCGAAGCGTTCATGACTGGACTCCTTACCAGATCAACTCCGTTTGACGTGTCCGGCCCGATGTCGGGCACTACTACATTCTAGCGCCTGCCCGCGGACCCGCCTCGTCCCCTTGGTGGCGTTGCCTGTTGCTCGTTGCCGGAAAGTGGGGACAGTCCCACACAACGGGACAGTCCCCAATGGTCCTAAGTTAAGCGGTAAGGAGTGGTGTATCAA
>CAZEJA010000154.1:822-7173 GCA_964512215.1 uncultured Planctomycetaceae bacterium | reverse complement strand
GGAGGAATCGCTCGGCCGCCTCGGGCGCCGCTCCCTCGTACGCGTGCTGGAGATACAACTCGATCGCTCGCCGGATCTGTTCCGGCGCGGGCAGCACGACGTCTTCGTTCCGCGGCTCATTCATCGTCTTTGTGCAACAATCTCTTGCGGGCGCTCGCGTGAGTCTGTATCTACTTGTTATACTTGTAGTAGTATAGCAGACGCGCGGCCACAAGCGCCTTTTTGCATGAAAGGACCCGCTTCATGGGTGAACGACCCGTTGTGATGGTCGTGGAAGATGACGTCGAGATGAACGAACTCCAGTGCGAGTTGCTGGACGTCCACGGGCTGGAAGCGGTATCTGCTTTCACGGGGACGGAGGCGTTGGAGGTCCACTCCCGCTGCAGCGCCGACGCGGTGCTGCTGGACGTGATGCTTCCGGAGATGGACGGGTTCGAGACCTGCCGCCGCCTGCGGACCACCGACGGCCCGCAATTGCCGATCATCATGATCACCGCGTTGGACACGGACGACTGCCGTCGGCGCGGCGAAGAAGCCGGCGCGGACGCCTACTTCACCAAGCCCTTCGAGCCCGACGAGGTCATCCAGACCATCCGCCTGCTGCTGGACCGCACGCGCGAGCCCGAGGTCTGAGCCCCTCCGCTGCACCCTCTCTTATTCCGATGGTTCTTCTATGCGCGGTTCGGGTTGCTCCGGGCGAGCGTCCGGCCCGGGAGGCTCGATGGGTATCGTCACCGTGAACGTGCTGCCGTCCGGTCCGGTGGCCACGTGCACGTCGCCCCCGTGCAGCCGCGTGAAATGCCTGACGATCGCGAGCCCCAACCCCATGCCGCGTTTCTGGTACCCGCTGGCGCCCGAGGAGTGCTTCATGACGTCGCCCGTGCTGAAGAACGGCTGGAACAGGTGCGGCAGGTCGGCCTCGGGAATGCCCGGGCCCTGGTCGATCACGCGGATCGATACGTTGTCCCCGAGCTGCCTGCCCAGGCGCACGCGTACCTCGCCCCCGTCCCTGGTGAACTTGATCGCGTTCATCACGAGATTCTCGATGACGTCGCGCAGCTTGTCCCGGTCGCCCTGAATGGTGGGCAGGCTGTCGATCTGCTCCACGATCAGCCGCTGGCTGCGCCCGTCCGCGAACGGCTTGCAGTCGGTGAACACGTTCGCGACCACACGGGCGAGGTCGACCTCGCCGCGGGTCATCTGCTCGGCATAGCGCTGCTCGGGCATGAGCTTGAACATCGCCTGGATGATGTCGTTGAGGCGGTGGGCCTTGGCGCCCATGCGCACCATCGCTTCGCGCAGGCGATCGGCGTCGGTGCTGGTCGCCAGCAGCTTGACGACGCCCAGGATGTAGCTCACCGGCGTGCGCAGCTCGTGCCCCGCGATCTGGATGAAGTTCGTCTTCAGTTCGTTCGCTTCCTCGAGCGCCCCCTGCGAGAGCTGGACCTCCGAGACCATCCGGTTGAAATCGTCCGTGAGTTCGTCGATCTCGTCCCGCCCGGTCAGTCCTTTTTCCCCCGCATGGTCCCGGATGCGGTGGGCCAGATCGCCCTGGGCGACCTGGCGGGTCGCCCGCTCCAACACCCGGATCCGACGCAGGACGGTGCGGTCGATCAGGTAGTAGCCCGCCAGGAACAGCGCCACGATGATGCCCAGTCCCACGCCGAGCGCGTTGAGCGTCAGGCGGTACACCAGCCCCATCGCCTCGTCCTCGGGCGTGCTCAGCACCAGCGACCAACTCGGCGCCGTCACGGGGCGTCCCCGAAACTCCTCCGGCAGGCGGACGGTCGAGAATGCCCGAATCAGGTGGTCGTCCGTGACGAACCACCCGCCGTCCTGATCGACGTCGCCGGGGCCGCGCCAGTTGGTGACGGTGTCCGACAGCGGCTCGACGCCTCCCCCGTGGATGATGCGCCCGTCCGGGCGAACCACGAGGACGTCGGCCTCGCCCCGCCCCACGCGACGCGTGGTGGCGCCCAACCAGCCTTCGATACCGAGCACGACCTTGACGATGCCCACGACCTCGCCCTCGCGTGTCGCCAGGGGCATGCAGATGCTGAGACACCAGGCCGCCGCGCTGCGATCGTACCGCACCGGCAGAAGATAGACCCGCCCCCCGCCGTCGGCGTAGGTCGTGGTCCACCACGTCTCGTCGGCTTGGTCGAAGTCCGTTGTCTTGCCCGACGCGGCCACCAACTGTCCGTACCGGTCCGTCACGAACAGTTCGAGGAACTTGTCGCCCTTGCCCCGCAGCAGTCGCAGCACGTCGGAGATCGGGTGGTTGAGCACCGCGGCGACTTCCGGCGCCGTTTCGCTCAGTTCGGGCCAGGCCTTGTCCAACGCCTGGAGTCGCTGCAGATCCATCTGCGTATCGAGCTGTTCGAGGTCCGCGAGGACCGGCGCCTCGTGCAGCGCGATGTGGATCATCTCGATGTCTTTGAACAGGCGGGTCTGCAGTTCGCGCCCGTCCGTGGCGGCCGCGTGGAGGACCCCCTGACCGACCACACGCAGGCGCAGGCGCCGCCCCTCGTAGATGAGCGTGAACAGCCCCGTCACAAGCGGCAACAGCGCCACGACGGCAAGCAGAATAACCAGTTTGGTTCGGATGCCGAATTTCATGCAGGGGGGCCTTCCCGCACGTTATTGTATTGTCAACCGTCCGAGGAGGCGACTCGTTTTTCCGACAAGTCCTCCCGCTGCGCGGGACGCTCTCGGCCTTCACCTCTCAGCTTTCAGTTGCGACGGAGTCCGGCGCGCACGTGACCGCGTGCCGTAGCTGAAAGCTGAGAGCTGATGGCTGACGGCGTCTTCCCCCCCCTTGCCATCCGTGGCCGCGTGAGCTACCCTGCTTGTTCCCCTAGCAGGAAAGGAACGATCGATGCGTACGGAGTCTTTGGAGTTTCTCAAGAAGCTGTTGACGACGCCCTCCCCCAGCGGGTTCGAATCGCCCGGGCAGAAGATCTGGTGCGCCTACGCCCGCCAGTTCGCGGACGAGGTCCGCACCGACAGCTACGGCAATGCGGTGGCCGTGCTGAACGGCGAGGGCGACCCGAAGATCATGCTCGACGGGCACGCCGACGAGATCGGGTTGATGGTCAAGCACATCGACGACAGCGGCCTGCTCTACTTCCAGCGAATCGGCGGCGTGAATCCGGCGCTGATCCAGAGCAAGCGGGTGAACATCCACACGGCCAAGGGCGTGGTCCGGGGCGTGATCGGCGCGACGGCCTTCCATCTGGTGGATCGGACCAAGGACCAGAAAGTCCCGAAGATGCACGACGTGTTCATCGACATCGGCGCCGCGGACGGCAAGGCCGCCTCGCGAAAGGTCAGCGTGGGCGACCCGATCACGTTCGTCGACGATTTCGAGATGCTCAACAAGAACGTCGCGGTCGCGCGGGCGTTCGACAACCGCGCCGGCACGTGGATCGCCATCGAGGCCCTGCGGATCGCCGCCCAGTCCCGCACAAAACCCAAGTGCGCCATCTACGCCTGCAGTTGCATTCAGGAAGAGGTCGGTCTGCACGGGGCGACGATGACGGTCGAGAACGTCCGTCCCGACGCCGCCATCGTGGCCGAGGTCACGCACGCCACGGACACGCCGGGCATCAACGTCAAGCAGCACGGCGAGGTGAAGATGAACAAGGGACCGACGCTGCAGATCGGGCGCGAGAACCACCCCGCGCTGGTCGACCGCCTGCGCAAGGTCGCCAAGCGGAAGAAGATCCCCGTCCAGATCGAGACATTCAGCCAGACCGGCGGGACCGATGCGCTGGCGATCTTCACCAAGCAGGGAGGCATCCCCTCGACCGTCGTCAGCGTACCCAACCGCTACATGCACTCCACCGTCGAGATGCTGGACCTGCGCGACCTGCAGCGGGCCGCTGATTTGCTCGGCGCGTTCTGCCTGGACCTCAAGGCCGGGCAGCGATTCCAGGTCAAAGTCTGACGCACCCCGAGACGCCATACAACAGGGGCGCCGGTTCGCACCGGCGCCCCTGTTTCATCCCCCCACCCGCTGCCCGGATCGCCCGGTCGGTGTGGTTCCGGCGTGCTACTTGGCCGGCTTCTCTTCGAACTTGAAATCCTTGCTCTCCGCCTGCAGCCGCACCGCCTTCCGCAGGGCGGCGTCGAACGAGGCGCCCTCCTCCAGCCCCCGCTTGTTCATCTCTTCCTTCACGTGCGCCTTGCGCTTCGCGTCCAGATCCTTGATCTCCTTCTGGATCTTCTCCCGCTCGGCCGCCTGCTTGCGCTGCTCGGGCGTCATTTTCCGCATGTTCTCCGGCAGTTCCGCCTCGGGCACCTTGGCCAGGTCGACCTTCTTCTCCTTCATGGCGTCGACGAGGTCCCAGGCTGCGTTGCGGTACAGGCCGCCCGCCTTGGCGACTGCCCGCTCCGCGGACGCGGACGGGCTCAGGGTCCGGGCGTTCGAATCCTGCGCCGTCTGCAGCGACAGCCCCTTCCCGCCGCGCGCCCCATAGGCCACGTAGGTCGTATTCAGCCTCGCGCTGAGTTCGCTGAGTTTCTTGTCGTACGGCGTGTTGATGACCACCGTGCCGCGATCCTGATCGATCGCCGCGTATTGCCCGTCCGCCCACAGCGCCGCGTCGGCCCAGCCGGTCTGCCGCCCGCGGGCCTCGTTGCCGCAAAAGATCGTGTTGATGATGATCCCCTTGCCCGCCGTCGCGGCGCAGACGTCCTTGAGCTTGAACTTCCCGTCCTGCGTGGCGGCCTCGTTGCCCGCGACGAAGATCATCCGCAGCGTGTTCTTGCCCTTGTCCCACTTCAACTCGTCCGCGGCCGCACGCGTGACCCGCGCGACGTACTCCGTCCCGCCGTTCGTCCGCAGCGCGAAGAGCTTGTCGTACACCTCGTCCAGGTCGCCGGTCAGATCGCAGACCCGCTGCACCCAACCGTTCTCCTTGTTCAATCCGTCATTGCCGTACTGGTACAGCGCCACGCGCAGTTCCGGGCGGGGCTTGGCCGTCGCCAGCTCGTTGACCACGGCCCAGAGCTTCTGCTTGGCCGAGTCGATCAGTCCGTCCATTGAGTTGGACGTGTCCAGGCAGATCGCCAGGTCGATGTGCTTGGCCGGGGGCGCCGCTTTCTCCGTCGCTTCCGCCCCGAAGGCGACGCTCGCAATCGCCGCCACGATGCCGCATGCAATCCATCTCTTCATGATCGTTCTCCTCTGTTCCTGCTTCCGATCTCTTGGACGGGCGCGGGCCCCGGAAAGTTCCCGCGCGGCGCAAAAACGTTTCCGCCGACCGCGACACGCCCGGCGGATCGTCCGCAAGAAGACAAGCCCCGCGACGGGTGCGGGGCCTGTCAGGTTCCCGCCCGCACCGCCGAGGTCCCGCCCCGAAGCGGGTCTCGGCCGGCGGCGAACGGTGCCGAAGGATCGGTCTATTCGGGCATCCGCCCGATCCCGGCGGCGTCGCACTGCCTTGTGGACGCCCGCCGGTCTGATTGCTGAGGGGTTGGACGCGCCGAGGGCGGTTCGGTTCCCGCTTCATGCAAAGAGTTTTTCCCCGGCGCGCGGACGGCCTACAATACGAGTATGGAACTGACAGGGACTCGTGCACTCGTTACAGGCGGCGCCCACCGGCTCGGGCGGGCGCTCGTGCTGGCGCTGGCCCAGGCGGGCGCGGACATTGCACTGCACTACGGGCAGTCGCAGGCGGAGGCCCGTGAGACGGGCGAGCAGGTCCGCGCGTTGGGTCGCCGCGTGGAGTTGTTCCAGGCCGACCTGACCAGCCCCGACCGGATTGCGGACCTGTTCGCGGGTATCGCCGAGCGATTCGGGCGTTTGGATGTGTTGGTCAACAACGCCGCCGTCTACCATCGCACGCCCTTGGCGACGCTGACGGCCGAGCAGTGGGACGCGGAGATGGCCGTCAACGCCCGGGCGCCGGCCCTCTGCATCCGCCACGCCGTGCCCCTGCTGACCGACGGGGGCGCCGTGGTGAACATCGCGGATGTAGGCGCCGAGAAGGGGTGGGCGGGGTTCCCAGCGTACTGTGCCTCCAAGGCCGCCCTGCTGGCCCTGACGAAATCCGCCTCCCGCGCCCTGGCGCCACGGGGCATCCGCGTGAACGCCATTTCGCCGGGCGTGGCGGCCTGGCAGGAGGGCCTGGGCGACAAAGAAAAGCAAAGTGTTCTCGCCCAAGTGCCGATGAAGCGTACAGGAACGCCTGCGGATGTCGCCGCAGCGGCCCTGTTTGTGATCCGCAACGAGTACATCACCGGCCAGAACCTGCGGGTGGACGGCGGGTGGCATATGGCGTAAGCTGAGATGGTAACTACCTGGTAAGGAGATTCGGATGAACCGGAACGCACTGCGCGTTGTCA
>CAZEJA010000154.1:0-812 GCA_964512215.1 uncultured Planctomycetaceae bacterium | reverse complement strand
TCCTATTGACCGTGCTGCTGGGGGTCCTGTTCCTGTCGGCCTGCTGCCTGCTGCTGGCTTCCTGCGACAAGGAGACGACTCCCCCGCCCACGCAGCCGGGCACGCAGCAGCCGCCGCGAGACTTCTCGGCGATGGTCCGCCTCTACCGCCCGCACCTGGAGATCAAGTCCACGACGGGCGTCCCGCCGCTGGAGGGGGGCATTCTCCGCCCGGTCCTGCAGGTCGAGATGACCAACAAGGGCCCGCTGGCGATCACGCACCTGAAGTTCGTCGCCCGCATCAGCGTTCCGGCGGTCGGCTATGCCACCGAAGCGGTCATCGAGCCCTTTGCGGTCCCCGAGAACCGCGGCAAGGCCCTGCCCCCCGGGGCCGGCCTGAAGTTCACGGTCCCGATGGAGCCCAAGAAGATCGAGAACCCCGAGGCCGTCAAGAAACTTCTGGAATCCGGGCAGAGCAAGTACGCGGTCTCGCTGGCGGAGATCGCCTTCCTCCAGGCGCCGCGCACGCCGCAGGAGTGGCTGGCGCTGTACAGCCCCCACCTTCGCATGGAAGGCCAATTGCAGAAGCCCGAGATCAAGGACGGATCCATCACGCCGATGCTGCGTGTGGGACTGGCCAATCTGGGCCCCTTCAAGATCTCGCACCTGAAGTTCCAGGCCAAGGTCACGCTGGGCGACATCTACGAGCAGGAGGCGACCATCGCCCCGTTCGCGCTGCCCGCCAACCGCGGCAAGCACCTGCCGAGCGGCCAGCCCTTCATCTTCACGCTCCAGTTCGACAAGAAGGAGATCGAAGACCTGGAGAAGGCCAAG
>CAZEJA010000153.1:5270-7188 GCA_964512215.1 uncultured Planctomycetaceae bacterium | reverse complement strand
TTCATGTGCCCGTCCTTGACGATGTTCTCCTCGAAGGCCTCTCCCCGGTCCTCCTCGATCTTCTTGATGACGGCGAGGTACTCCTGCTGCGTCGCGTCGATATACCGCCAGTCCGACGCCCAGACCAGTTCCGGCGCGTTCCGCTGACGGGGGTTATCGAGGTACACCATCTGCCCCGTCCACGTCAGCGACTTGAGCGAGTTGAGCACGATCCGCTCGGTATTGAGCGAGTCGATGTCCTTCAGCGACACGTCCTCGACCACGTGCAGCCCGTACGTGACCCAGTAGAGGCTGTGGGGCATCACGTGGCGCCAGTCCAGCGGCAGGTGGTAGCGGATCATCAGCTTCATCATCCATGCGGGATCCATCCGGTAGTGGTTCCAGAGGATCTGCGCCCGCACGAAGGCCAGCATCTTCCGCCTCGCGGCTGCGGGTCCGGGACGGGAGTCGTTGATGATCTCCGAGATCGCCCGGTCCCGGTCGTCGGTCAGGTCAGGCAGGCGGGTGCGAACGACCTCGACGGGGTCTTCCCGGCTGAAGCGGTTGTAGGACGCCAGCAGGACCACGTCGACCTCCACGCCCACCTCCGCCAGCCGGGCCGCGTAGGCCGCCACGCCGGCGTCTTCCAGCAGGCGGTCGCGCATGTCCGCCTGGATCATCTTCTCGGCCTGGCGTCGGGGGTCCTTGTCGAGCAGGGCGGGCATGGGCTCGGGGGCGCCCTGGGACCGGGCGGCTTCGTCGCGGTCGTCGACCCAGCCGGCGACCTCCGCGATGGGCCGAAACGCCTCGATGACCTCGTCGGCCGCCCCGTACGGCGGGGCGCCGAGCAGCTCCTGCATCTGCATCGCCCAGCGCTGCTTGTAGGTCATGTTCATCTCGTCGGTGTAGAGGCCCATCTTGAAGAAGAACACCCACGCCAGTTCCTTGTAGAGCAGCAGCGCCTTGGGGTTGCGGGGGATGGCCTCGTCGCGGAGCAGTTCCATACCCGCGCGGACCCAGTTCCATCGCTCGTGCGGCGTGTGCGTGTTGGCGGAGATGTTCCACGCCAGGTTCCACGACTGGTAGACCCAGACGGTGGGATGATACGGCATGAGTTTGCAGATCCACTCGGCCCGCTGCCGGGCGTCGTAGTAGCGCTCCTCCTGGTGGAGCTTCTGGGAGCGGATCCACAGCCAGTTGATGCCCCACGCCCGCAGCCCGCCGGGCAGGAGATTGAGGACGGCCAGTTCCGGATGATCCTCGTGGATGGCGTCGCCCGGTGCGACGAGTTGGTGTTCTTCGCGCAGCACGTCCAGGGGCTTCTGCAGGAGCCCGGCCCCCGCCAGGAAGCCGGCCGCCACCAGCAGCCACATCCACTTCGCGTGTTGCGGTCGAATCGTCACACGGTGCTCCTACACCTGCACGCGGGCCAGTTCCCGCTTGCGGAAGATCAGGAAAGCGACGGCCAGGATCAGCAGCGTCTGGACCGCCACCGCCAGCGCCCCCACGCGGGCCAGGTCGCGCCAGGCGATCTGCATTCCGTTGATGAACGACTCGCCGGGCGACGTGTTGGCGAAGTCCGGCAGGAGCGTTCCCATCACCATCAGGACGTAGTGCCCGACCCACGTGATCGCGTCCAGCGCGCTGGTCCATTCATTGAGGGGCAGGCGGAGGGCCTCGTTCAGCCACTCCCTGGCCAGGCTGAACGGCAGGACGAAGAGGCAGACCACGCACGCGACGGGGAACGTGCAGAACGCTCCGAACATCACCGCCAGCGCCGCCAGGAACATCAACTGGATCAGCATCAGCGTCATGCCGCGGACGAAGTTCGCCTCGAACCCCCCCACGCGGTAGAGGATCGCGACGTCGCGCCGGAGGATCGTCACGCTCGTCTGCTCGCGCGTCTTGCCGTGCGGCAGATTCATGTAGCGGACGACCG
>CAZEJA010000153.1:0-5260 GCA_964512215.1 uncultured Planctomycetaceae bacterium | reverse complement strand
AAGGTGAACAGCGCCTGGAGCACGGGTTTTAGCTGCTCGTCGATCACCCGGGCGGAGACGATCATCGTCGCGGTGCTGCCGGCCTTGTCCTGACGCGACTCCGAGAACGCGAAGCCGGTGGTCGGATTCTCGACGATCCAGTAGCTGTAGACCTGATCGTCCAGCGCCATCTGGGAGGGGCTGATCTTGAACGTGAGCTGCACCAGCCGGTCGACGGCGACGTCGACGACGCTGTCGGAATGGATCGCCGCCAGTTCCGGGCGCTGCATGTCTTCGATGGAGAACAGCACGTCGAAGAAGCGGCGACTGCGGCGCATGACGCGTCCCTCGACGCCTTCCACGCGGACGGGCCCGCGATAGGCCAGCCGCCCGATCAGCTTCGCATCCGCCCGGATGCGAACCAGCCGCGCCGTGCGGTCGAGGTCTGCCACCGTTGCCTCCGCCCGGTAGTCCGTCTCGCTGACGTCGATGCCGGAGAATTCCCACGTCATCGTCCCGCCGGGTCCCACGGAATGGGCGGCCTGGTTGACCACCCTGAGGCCCTCGTCCTCCAGGCGGCGACGTCCTTCGCTGACGTTCCCTCTCGCGCGCACCGTGTGGGCCTCGAGGGCGTCCTCGTATCGCCCCTCCGCCTTCTGTTTGGCAATCCACCTCGCCAAGGCCGCCTGCGTGTCGAGCGGAACGGGGCGGACCTTTCGGCGGGCGGTGAGCACTTCCGTCTCCACCGCACGGATGTCGCCAGCCACCGCGGTCGGGTCGCTGGGGTCCACGACGAGGTCCGTCCGCCCGCGGAGGTACTGCGCGAAGGCGAAGATCACGACGCCCGCGATGGCGAGCATAACCGCGTTGAAGGCGACCAGCCCCAGCCACCGCCCCACAATGTACTCCCACCGCGCCAAGGGCTTGACCGCGACGGTGAAGATGTTCTTGGTCTCGACGTCGGAACTGACCACGCTGCAGGCGACGAAGATGGTCATGAGCGACAGCAGCGCACCCGTCGCGGCCGTGCCGTAGCTCAGGAGCGTCCGGATTCGCCCGGCCAGCGTGCCGTCGCCTTCCATGAGGAACGGCAGCGTCAGCAGGGCCAGCGCGAGCATCGCCACGAACACGGCGGCCATGCGCATGCGGACGCACTGCAGAAAGGTGTGCCGCGCCACGGCGCGGACCCCGCCGGCGGCGAGAATCGCCCCCGCCTGCGCGGCCAGCAGGATCACCACGACCACGAGCGTCACCTCGGCCAGCCCCGCGGCCGCATCGCCCGTCGCCAGCGAGACGTTCCGGTCGGTTGCGACCAGGGAGGTGACGGTCCAGATGCCGCCCGCGAGGAGCAGCGCGAGCGTCAGGATGCCGACGATCGAGTGGATCCGCACACCCCCGGAGGTGCTGCTGTGGATGCGGGCCACGTCAGAACTCCTCGTCCTCGGGCGCGCCGAGAAGCTCGTCGATCACGCTGCGATCCGCGGCGGAGAGCTTGGGCGGCGCCGGAGCCGCTTGGGTCGGCTCGGAAGGTCCTGCCGGCTCAGACGGCGTCTCGGGCTCGGCGTCCACGAGCTGCTCGATCACTTCCTCCCGGACCGGGGCCTCCTCCGCGGGCGGCGCCTCGGGCGTTTCGGGGGCGGCGGGCTCTTCGACCGCCTCGGCCTTGCTGACCAGATGCTCGATAACCTGTCGTCCCTCTTCTTCCTCCCCGGCTGCACCCCGAAGGAACTCGGCCACCGCCCCGCCCGCGACGGCGCCGCCCGTGTCCAGGCGGCGCTGCTGGGCGTCCTTGACGATCCGCAGAAACAGCGACTCCAGGCGGTCCCGCGGCGTGGTGACGTCGACCACGCCCCGCCCCGCCGACGCCAGCACCTGCTCGACCTTCGCCAGCGTGCCGTCGTCCAGCGACTCGGTGGTGATCTGCGTCTGCGCCCGCTGGGCGAGCAGGTCGTTGATGTCGCCCACCGCCCGCTGCCGCCCGCCGTACAGGATGCAGATACGGTCACAGACGTCCTCGACGTCCGCGAGCAGGTGGCTGGACAGCAGCACGGTCTTGCCCCGCAGCGCCAGCGTGCGAATGAGGTCCTTGAACTGCTTGGTCCCGATCGGGTCCATGCCGCTGGTGGGCTCGTCGAGGATCAGCAGGTCGGGGTCGTTGATCAGCGCCTGGGCCAGGCCGATGCGGCGCTGCATGCCCTTGGAGTACTCCCCCACGCGCCGGTACGCGACCGCGCGGAGCCCGACCATCTCGAGCAGCATCTCGATGCGTTTGCGGCGCATCCGTCGCGGCTGCTGGAAGAGACGCCCGTAGTAGTCCAGCGTCTCGCGTGCATCGAGGAACGGGTAGAGGTACGATTCCTCCGGCAGGAAGCCGATGCGGGCCTTGGTCCGCACGTCGGTCGGGGCCTTGCCGAACACCGCGATCCGCCCGCGCGTCGGAAACAGCAGCCCCAGGATCATCTTCAGCGCCGTGCTCTTGCCCGACCCGTTGGGCCCGAGCAGGCCGAACACCTCCCGCGGGAAGATCTCCAGGTCCAGGTCGGCGACCGCGGTGACCTTCGCCCGCAGCCAGAAGTCCCGGAAGATCTTCGTCAGCTTCGCCGTCGCGATTACGTCAGTGCGCTCAGCCATCATCGGACCTCCGCAGCGCCGGCGCTACGGTGACTCCTTCTTCTTGTCCTGCTCTTCCTTCTGCGCCTTCAGTTGCTGACGCAGCAGCTCCTTGGCGATGCGCGGGTCCTGCCGGGTCCGGATGACCACCGTGTCGCCCCGCACCTCGACGACGATCTTTTCGTTCGTCGGCGAGCTGAGAATCTCCTCCAGCGTCTCGGCCCACTTCCGCTCCAGCAGGAACTGCGGCGTCTTGCGGAAGCCCGGCAGTAACTGCTCGAAGGCCTCCACGTCCTGGCGGACCCGCTGGATGGTGGCCGTCTTGTCGGACTCGGCCTTGTCCAGAATCCGCCGGGCCTCCCCGGCCGTCGCCTCGCCGTCCAGTTCGGCGTCGATCTTCTCCAGGAGCGTCGCCGCCTCGGCGTCGCGGCCGTCGCGGCGGGCCTTCTCGTAGAGGCCGATCCATCCGCCGTCGTTGGCGCTTTGCTCCTTGATATCGCCGCTGGAGTCGACCACCAGGGCGATGTAGCTCTGCCCGGCGGCATCCGTGAGGGTCCCGCGGGCGTCGGCCTTGGCCTTGTTGACGGTCTGCTCCTGCTCCTGGACAGCTCGCTGGGCGGCTTGGTAGGCGGCCCGCGCCTGCAGGGGCCAACTCGGGGGGCGCATGGAAATGTTGCTGATCAGGATTCCCGCCCCGGTCCGAGTCGTCGCAAGCAGTTCGGCGAGGGCGGCCTTGTCTTCGGCCCGCCCGGACAGCGCCTCGATCCGCTTGTCCCGGTCGGCGACGGCCAGGAGGCGGAGTTCTTCCACCGTTCGTGGGGCCTGGGCGGCATCGTCGAGCATGCCTTCCAGGAGGCGCGTGCATTTCTCCCGAATGCCCAGCGCGTCGCTGAGTTGCTGCTGGGCCCGCTCCTTGACCGCGAGCGTGAAGCTCAGATGGTCGCCCATGATGCTCTCAGCCGTGCGGTCCGCCGCGGCGTGGATGACCGCCGAGCAGACGGCCGAGCGGACGAGTTCCGCCTCCGCTTCGGGATCGCTTCCGACGATCTCCTTGAAGGCGATGGCGTCGACGATGCGGTAGTTGCAGGTCAGGTGCACGTGCAGGAGATAGCGGTCGCCCGTGAGCAGCGCCCCGTCCCAGCCCGGACGGAGCCCCATCTTCGAGGGGGCCCGCTCGCTGAGGTCCTTGGTCTTGTCCTGGGGCGTCTCGTGCATCCAGAAGTCCACGACCTCCAACTGCTTCTCGTCGATGCGGACCTTCTCGATTTCCCCGATGGGGAACGGCCAGGTGTAGGTCAGCCCCTGCTCGGCGACGCCCACGACGCGTCCGAAGGTCTTCTTGATGCCCACTTCCTGCGGGTTGATGCAGGTGATGCCCGAGCCCAGGAACCCCACAAACAGCAGGATCATGATGAACGACAGCAGGCGGAAGCTGACGCGCAGCGCGTCGGCCAGGCTCTGCCCGGCGGCGTCCAGCGCTTCGATCTCGCCTTCGTCGGCGTGCTCGTGCGGATGGGCGTGGGAATGTCCGTGTTCGTCGGCCATGTCTATCGCTCCCGCTGCCTTACTTCGTCTTCGCCGGCGTGTCCGTGCCCGCGGGGGTCCGGAACGGTTCGAGCGAGGGTCCGTCCTGGAGGAACCGGATCGCCGCGATCTTCCCGCCGTCCAGCCAGATCGTCGTGTTCTTGCTCAGCGCCGCGCGAAGCGCCTGGAGGCTGCGAAGGAACATCGCCAGCTCCGGGTTCTGCTCGTACTTCGCGTACCAGGTCGCCGCCACGCGGTCGCCCTCGGTGCGAACGGCCTGGGCCTTGCGCTTGGCGAACTCCAGAATCTTGTCGCTCGCGGACTTGGCCCGCCCGCGGATCTCCTTGGCCCGGGACTCGCCGTCCGACACGTACTTCTGGGCGACCTTCTCCCGCTCGCCCTTCTGCGCCTCGATGACGGCGGTGTTGATCTGCTGCGTCAGTCCCCAGACCTTCACACGCGTCGCCAGCACCTCCACGCCGTAGACCTCTTCCACTTCCGCCTTGACGCGCCGCAGGAGTTCCTTCTCGGCCGTCTCCAGCAGCACCTTCTTCGGGTCCGTGTTGAGCAGATCGCCCATGTCGTGCTCGACCAGCACGCCGCTCTTGTGGGCGCGGAGCTTCTCCCGGATCATCTCCCGCGCGTTGCGGACGGTCTTGCCGGACTTGCGGAACGCCTGAGGGTCGCGGATGCGCCACGAGCAGAAGCTCGCGACCATCAATGCCTGTCCGTCCCGCGTCTGGATCTGCTCGTACGGGTCCTCGAACAGGAACGTCCGCGCGTCATAGCGGATCAGTTGCTGGAAGGGCCAGGGCGCCTTGAAGTGCAGCCCCGGCGCCGTCCGCCCCTGGTAGCTCTCGCGCGGCTTGCGTCCCCAGACGGGCTCGCCCAGTTTCCCGAAGGTGCTGACCATCACGACGTCCTGCAGCTCGTCGACCTGGTAGCACACCGTGCTCAGCAACAGCGCCAGGACGATCAGGGCCGCCAACACCAGGATTCCCACGTGCCTTCTCATTGCTCGTTCCTTTTGCATTCTCACGGGCTGACGCCCTATTCGTTCGGCTGGTCCAGTACGCCTTCCATGTGCTGGGGCTCGACTTCCCAGTTCAAGCGGAGTTCCACCTTCGTGGGATCGATGCCCAGCACG
>CAZEJA010000152.1:0-7210 GCA_964512215.1 uncultured Planctomycetaceae bacterium | reverse complement strand
CCGGGCGCGACCGCCCCGACGGCTGGACGCTGATCGGCGGGGGGCGATGGGCCGACCGCGACGCCGCCCACGGGCGGAGATGCGTGGTCGTCACCGGGAAGGGCACGGACAGCGGGTATTGGCGCAGCGGCGAGATCGTGCTGCCCGGACGCACCGTGTACCGCCTCGCGTTCCGCGCCAAGCGTCTCGATGCCGTCGACGGGGCCTGCACCGCGGGACCGGCCTTCTGCAATCGCGACGTGCGCACGGTCGGACGGCGCTGGGGGGCGCACGAGTCGATCTTCATCACGCCGAAGGATGCCAAGGCGACGACCCTGCGCTTCGGGCAGTGGCACGCGACCGGTTCGATCGCCTACGACCGCGTCGAACTCGTCCGCGTCCTGCCCGTCTACGGCCGGTCGGGCGATCTCGTCCTCGGCGCGGGGGAGAAGGTCCTGGGCGACGGGTACACGTTCGCCGCCCCCTTCCACTCCGCCTCGCGCAACCACAGTCGTCCGCTGGCGTGGCACGACTGCTACTTCAACACGAACCGCTGGAGCTTCTCGGCTGGCAGCGAGGCGGTCTACCGCTTCCGCGTGGGCCAGCGGCGCCTCCGCACGATGCTGGTCGACGTGGAGGTAAGCTGGTACCGCAGCGGCGAACTGGTCGTCGAGGCGAGCAACGACGGCAGGACGTGGACGCGGATCGGCGCCTTGGGCGAATTGGGGGCGAAGTGGTTGATCGTTCCCTCCTCGCTCCTGCCGGCCGAGGAACTCTGGATCCGCCTGCGCGGGCAAGGCAAGGCAGGCGAAAAGCGGTGTTCCCTGCAGGTCAGTCGGTTCGGCTGCGGCGCGAAGCTCGACAGGTCCGGGCCGGATCTTCTCGGGCGGACGCGCTTCTTCGCCGTTCCGGCCGACGACGAACGGCTGCGGGTCGACATCGACGGTGTCGGCGACGCCTTGCCCGGGGGACGCAACGTGCTGATCGCGCGTGTCGCGAATGTCTCGACGGAGGTCGTGCGGATTCAGCCGTCGGTTTCCGTTACGCCGAAGGACTCGCCGCCGCGGAAGGAGCAGGGGACGCCCGTCTCGATGTCGCCCGGGAAGACGACTCGTCTGGAACTGCCCTACACCGTACCCGATGCGGGCGAGTTCGTGCTGCGCCTGGGCGTGGGCGGGGGGTCGGAGTTCCGTGCGGAGATGTCGATCCGCGTCAACGACCTGCACCGCACGTCCTACGGCCGGCGCCTGGACGACGGGCCGATGGGGTTGTGGTGGGCGTCGTCGGGCTGGAAGGTCAGCCGCACCCGCCCGCGCCCGAAAGCGAAGGGCAAGGCGATGACGATCCGGACGGCCCGCAACGAAGCCGAAGCCGCCCAACTGGTTCTCCGCCCGACGGCCGACCTGCGGGGGCTGACCGTCCAGTGCGGCAAGCTGATCGGTCCCGGCGGGGCGAGCCTTCCGGCCGAGAACGTCGAGATCCTCCGCGTCGGGTACGTCAATGTCACCCGCTCGACCGACGCCACCGGCGCCACCGGCGACTGGCCGGACCCGCTGCCGCCGCTTGCCGGTCCGATCGACGTGCCCGCCAACACCAATCAGCCCCTGTGGGTCCGCGTCAAGGTCCCCCGCGACGCGGCGCCTGGAATCTATCGGGGCTTCATTCACCTCCGCGCCGCCGACTGTGCGGCGGCCGCTCCGCTGCACGTGGAGGTCTACGACGTCGACCTGCCCGACCGCATGACGTGCGTGACCGCGTTCGGGCTGCGGCCGAGCACGATCTGGCAGTACCAGAAGATCAAGGACCCCGCCCAGCGGCGGGCCGTGCTGGACAAGTACCTCGCGAACTTCAGCGCCCATCACGTTTCGCCCTACGACCCGGCGCCGCTGGACCCGCTGAAGGTGACCTGGCCGGCGAGCGACTGGACGGGCGGGCGGCGCGACCGGTCCGTCAAGCACGAGGGCGAAAGCTCCCTCCGCGTGGCCGACGCGAGCACGACTTCCCAGGTGTCCGCCCGCTTCGCGCGGCGAATTCCCATCCCGGACAAGGGCGTGCGGTTGCGTTTCTGGCACAAGGCGGCCAGGGGGCACGCGTTCATCGTTTCGCTCGGGCACAACCGGTCGGACGGTCGCTGGATGTCGGGGCGGAACAATGATATCCGCATCACGGGCACGGGCGAGTGGACGAAGTTCGAGAAGGACGTGACGCGCTTCCCGAAGGACGCTGCCTCGGTGAGCCTGACGCTGTGGGCGGCGCCGTACAGCGAGAAGGGCGCGACCACGGGCACGGTCTGGTACGACCAGGTCTCGCTGGTCGGCCTCGCGACGAATAAGGAGTTGCTCACGGGCGGCGACATGGAGCCGCTCACCGCGGCCGCCCTGCGTCCGACGTTCGACTGGACCGCGTGGGATGCGGCCATGACGAAGGCGATCGACCGCTATCACTTCAACTCGTTCCGTTTGCGGATCCCCGGCATGGGAGGCGGGAGCTTCCACGCCCGCTACGAGCCCACCTTGCTTGGCTACACGGAAGACACGCCCGAGTACAAGACCGCCTTCGCCGCCTACTGTCGCGCCGTGCAGGAGCACCTGCGGCAGAAGGGCTGGCTGGACGAGGCGTTCGTCTACTGGTTCGACGAGCCCGCCCCGAAGGACTACGCCTTCGTCAGCAACGGCTTCCGCAAGCTCAAGACCGCCGCGCCGGACATCGCCCGCATGCTCACCGAGCAGGTCGAGCCCGGACTGATCGGCGGGCCGAACATCTGGTGCCCCGTGTCGCATCATTACGATCACGAGTCCGCCGAGAAACGCCGCGCCGCGGGTGAGACGTTCTGGTGGTACGTCTGCACGGGCCCGAAAGCGCCGTACTGCACGCTGTTCATCGACCACCCGGGCACGGAGATGCGCGTGTGGCTGTGGCAGACGTGGCAGCGGAAGATCGCGGGGATCCTCGTCTGGCAGACGAACTACTGGACGAGTAGCGCGGCGTACCCCGACGCGGGTCGGCCGCAGAATCCGTACGAAGACCCGATGGGCTGGACGAGCGGGTACAGCACACCTAAGGGCGTCCGCCGCGCGTGGGGCAACGGGGACGGGCGGTTCGTCTATCCGCCCGAGGCGGCTGCGACGGGGCAGCAGAAGGAGACCGTCCTCGACGGCCCCGTCGACAGCATCCGCTGGGAGATGCTCCGCGACGGGATCGAGGACTATGAATACCTGGTGATCCTGCGGCGCCTGCTGAAGCGGCGCGGCGCGAAACTGCCGCCCGAGCAGCGGAAGCGTTTCGAGGCGCTGCTGGACGTGCCCGCGGAGATCACGTCGGACATGACGACCTTCACCACCGACCCCGCGCCGATCGAGAAGCGGCGCGATGCGATCGCGCGGGCGATCGAAGTGCTGTCGAAGTGACGAGCGATGACGGACACGCCGGAGATTCCGACGTTCTTCTGCGACGCCATGCTGGGCGGGCTGGCGCGGTGGCTTCGTGCGTCGGGTTACGATGCAGCCTTCGAATACGGCATCGACGACGGCGACCTGGTCGCCCGCGCTCGCGAGCAGGGGCGGACGATTCTCAGTTGTGACGGTCCGTTGTTCGACCGCAACGTCATCAAGGACGGCAGCGTCCGGGCCGTCTACGTCCCGCAGCAACTGAGCAAGCTCGACGCCCTGCGGTTCGTCCTGAACGAGCTGTCCCTGCCGCTGCGCGATCCGCGCTGCATGGCCTGCGGGGGCGAGCTGGCAGAAGTGCCCAAGCACACCGTCACCCACGAAGCCCCGCCGCTGGCGTTCCGCAATTGCGAGCGGTTCTGGCGCTGCGGGCGGTGCGGCAAGCTCCTGTGGCATGGAACGCACTGGCAGAAGATCACCCGCCGTCTCGGCGAGATCGCTACGGGGGAATGAAAGAGACGGACGGAAGGGCGCCGTGGGCTGCGGCCGCAAGGCCGCAACCACGTGGCGATGAGGCGGAGGCAGCGTGGTTGCTTCGCTCCGCTCCGCAAACCACGGCACCCGCGCCGCGCAGCTTGCTCGCCCATCTCTGCGGTGCTAAGATCGCCCGCGAATGTCCAAGCCCTGTCCATTGTGCTCGCACGAGAGTTCCCGCGACCTGTTCGTCAAGGGCGGCCTGCCCTACAAGCAGTGCCTCGCCTGCGGGTTTCGCTTCATCGACACGCCCGAGAACCCCAACCTCCGCACGGAGATGGACCAGTACGAACCCGCGTACGTGCAGTACCTGGAGGACCGCCCGTCCGACGAGGTCAACTTCCGCGACCTGTTCGACTGGCTGGGCACGTTCGCCGACCTGCGGGGCGGGCCCGTGCTGGACGTCGGATGCGGCAGCGGCAAGTGGGTGCGGTTCCTGCGCGGCGAGGGCGTCGAGGCGTTCGGCATCGAGCCGGCCGACGCGCTGTTCGAAGCCTATCTGGGCGACGACGACTGGTTCCGTCACGCCACCGCGAGCGATCTGACCGCGGCAGGGGAACGGGACTATCCCGTCGTCACCGTCTGTGACGTGATCGAGCACGTCGATGGTATCCGCCCGTTCGCCGCCTCCGTCGCCGACCTGCTGGCGCCCGGCGGGATCGTACTCGTCTCCACGCCCAATGTCGGCTCACTCGCAGCCAGGTTGTCCGGGAAGTGGTGGCACTTCTACGAGAAGTACCACCTGGGCTACTTCACGGCGACGACGCTGACAAAGCTGCTCGGCGAGGTCGGGCTCGAGCCCGTCTCCGTCGGCTGTCGCGGCAAGCGATTCCCGGTCGGCTACCTGATCCGCTACGCCGCCGATTTTCTCGCGGGTCGGGCGATTCCGAAGCTCAGCCCCAGCCTCGACCGCCTGAGCCTCTACCTCAACACGCACGAAATCCTCTACGGCGTCTTCCGCAAACCCCTGATGTCGAAAGCCGTTACAGAATGAAAGGGACTCCCATGAAAAGCATTGCTTCGATGCTGACGACCCTCGCGTTGTGCGTCACGGTTCAGGCGGCCGAGCCCGTGCTGCTGGCTGCGAAGGACAAGAAACCCAGGAAGCCCCAGGACCCGAAGAAGATGGTGGGGCAGTTCAAGAAGGTGACACGCGTGCAGGCCCAGGCGGTCGAGGCGGGCAAGTTCGACGCGGTGCTGGAGTGGGCGCGGAAGTTCGGGCAGGCCCTGCCGGACGACTGGGAAGCGCCGTTCTTCCGGGCGGCGGCCCTGGCGGGCAAGAAGGACATCGACGGCGCCGTCGCAGCCGCCAAGCAGGCGATCGAATCGGGCATGCCGCCGGGACGACTCATCGCCGGACCGCGCGAATGGTTCGCGGATGCGATGACCGACAAGCGGTTCGCGGCGCTGGCGGAGAAATCCGGGCCGCTCGTCCACGGGCCGATGCTCGGGTGCGTGACCGACCAGTCTGTGAGCATCTGGGTTCGCACCGCGAAGGAAGCAGACGTTTCCGTCAGGACCGCCTTGGCGTCCGACCCGTCGACCACAGCGATGAGCGGGGCCGTTCGCGCGACGAAGGCGAACGACTACACCGCGGTCGTGAAGCTGAGCTGGCTCAAGCCGGATACGGAGTACCGCTACGTCGTCGTGATCGACGGCAAGCCGGTCGGCGGGGGCTTCCCCGCGAGCTTCCGGACGCACCGGCCCGCGGGCAAGCCGTGGAAGTTCGACATCGCCTTCGGCGGCGGGGCGGGGTACACGCCCTGGAAGGAACGCATGTGGGATGTCGTCGCCGGGCGCAAGCCGGTCGCGCTGGTGCTGCTGGGCGACAACGTCTACATCGACGCCCCGCTCAGCCCGGCTGCCCAGCGGTACTGCTACTACCGCCGCCAGTCGCGCCCGGAGTTTCGCAAGCTCACCGCGGGCACGTCCGTCCACGCGATCTGGGACGACCACGACTTCGGCACGAACGACTGCTCCGGCGGGCCCGAGATCGCCACGCCCGACTGGAAGATCCCCGTCTGGAAGGTGTTCTGCAAGAACTGGGTCAACGCCTACTACGGCGGCGGCGAGAAGCAGCCCGGGTGCTGGTTCGACTTCTCCATCGGCGACGTCGACTTCTTCATGACCGACAGCCGCTACTACCGCACGAAGCCCAAGGGCACGCCCGAGGCGAAGCGGTCGATGTTCGGACCCGCCCAGCGCGACTGGCTGCTGAAGAAGCTCAAAGCGTCGACCGCGAAGTTCAAGGTTCTCTGCTCGGCCGTCCCCTGGGCGTACGGGACCAAACCGGGCAGCCTCGACACATGGGAAGGCTTCAAGCACGAGCGCGAGATGATCTTCTCGTGCATCAACGAGAATCGCATCGACGGCGTGGTGCTGTTGTCCGCCGATCGTCACCGCAGCGACGTCTGGAAGATCGAACGCCCGCAGGGGTACGACATCTACGAGTTCGAGTCGAGTCGCCTGACGAACATCCACGTGCACAGCACGATGCCCAAGGCGCTGTTCTCGACCAACGAGAACTCCTTCGGTCTGGTGACGTTCGACACGACGACGTCCGACCCGACGGTGACCTACCGCATTATCTCCATCGACAACAAGCTCCTGCACACCTTCACGGTGAAGAAGAGTCAGTTGACGCACAAGTAACCCGCGTCGTTTCGCGGTGGACCGCAGGACGACCTTGGTGAAGGGCGGACCTGCGGTCCGCCGCTAAACAGTGAAGGGGACGACGATGATTATCGCGTACCACGCGGCGTTTACGACGTATGGGACGTGGTTACCGAACGATCCGCGGGGGTCGTTCTCGAACGCGATGTACAGCGAGGAACTCGCGGCGCTGAGAGGGATTCGGTATGGGCGGCGCCGGCATCCGTCGCGCAACGAGCTTCGGCGATTCTGGACGACATCGGCGCCCAGGTTGTCTCGACGTCCGTACTTCATCGACGACAGAACGCGCCCCGTTGTGGGGGCGGGGTTTGCAGAGGCGGTGGGGCGGTTGGGGTTGATCGTTCGCGCTTGCGCAATCATGAACGACCACATGCACGTTCTAATCGTGCGGTCGAAATACAAGATCGAGTACGTCGTGGGACAGCTCAAGGGGGCGGCGACGCATGCGCTGGGGATCAAGCGGACCCCTTGGGCGCGGGGGTGCTGGAAGGTGTTCATCAACGACCTGGACGCTCTGTACGCCGCGGCGCGGTACATCGAGCAGAACCCGATCGAGGCGCGGATGGCGCCCCAACACTGGGATTTCGTCACCCCGCTCGACCCGCGTACTGTTTAGCGGTCGTCCGCAGGACGACCTG
>CAZEJA010000151.1:0-7215 GCA_964512215.1 uncultured Planctomycetaceae bacterium | reverse complement strand
GAGCGGTCTCGGGGCCCGGCGAGACGTCCACCTCGCTGCCCCGGCGGAACACGATGTCATACAGGAATTCCTGCACCAGGTTGTACGCCTCGCACTCGGAAGCCGGCGAGGTCTCGGGGTTCGGCGGGTCCACGATCCGCGGAATGTAGTCGTACACCTTCAGGCGGGTGACCACGTCCATGTCTTCGACGTGCGATCGCGAGAAGATCGTCTGGAAGAACTTCCCGGACAGGAGCTTGTCCTCCGCGTCGACCTTGCCGTCCCGGAAGACGGCGTAGACCAGCAGCGACGCAGCCGTCAGCACGACGTAGACGAGCAGCCCCACGATGTACACGGGCGCCAGCAGCCAGACCAGCACCCCCACCGCCCCGGCCGCCAGCACCACGACGCTCCACGTGACCTTGGAGATGCGCACGCGGATGGCGTCCTTGTAGACGAACGGCGCCGCGTACAGCCAGGGCACGAGCAGCACGACCATGACGACCACTTTCAGCACCGAAATGTACGACGCGGGCGACGCGGCGATGCACTCGACCATCTCTCGCTCCATCCTATCGGCCCAGCAGCCCGGCGCGGCTGGCCGAGATGCCCTTCATCAGCATCTTCAACTCGTCCACGTTCGGGGCCGCTTCGTAGGCCACTTTCGGATCCACGTATTCGTTGTCGATCAGTTCGAGCAGGCTCTTGGTGAAGCTCTGCATGCCCTCGCGCTCGTGGGAGCGGATGGCCTCGGACAGATCGGCGTCCCGCCCCTCCTCGAGCAATTTGCGGACGTCCGGCCCGGCCATCAGGATTTCCACGGCCGGGACACGGTCCACCCCGGGCATCATCGCGGGCAGCAGCTTCTGGCAGAGGACGGCCTGGAGGTTGAACGCCAGCGACAGACGCACCCGATCCCGCGCGTTGGGCGGGAACAGGTCCAGAACGCGCCCGATCGTCTGGGCGGCGCCCGACGCGTGCAGCGTGCCCAGCACGAGGTGCCCCGTCTCGGCCGCCTGCAGCGCCGCGCGGAACGTCTCGGTGTCGCGCATCTCGCCGATCAGCACGACGTCGGGGTCCTGGCGCACCAGGTACTTCAGCCCGTCGTCGTAGTCCAGCACGTCGATGCCGACCTCGCGCTGGGAGACCATCGCCTTCTTGTCCTCGTAGAGGTACTCGATCGGGTCCTCGATCGTGACGATGTGGCAGGCGCGGGTCTGGTTGATGTGCTCCAGCATCGACGCGATCGTCGTGCTCTTGCCCGTGCCCGTCCCGCCGGAGATCAGGATCAGCCCCTGGTGATGGTCGGCGATCCGCTCGACGACGGGCGGCAGGTGCAGCGTCCGGAAATCCGGAATCTCCCGCGTCACGCGCCGGACCGCCACGGCGATCGCCCCCCGCTGATGGTAGACGTTCAGGCGGAATCGGTCGGACCCTTCCAGTTCGTAGGCCAGGTCGACGCTGCCTTTCGTGCGGAACGCCTCGATCTGGCGGCCGTCCATCAACTCCGTGACCATCTCCCGGAGGTCCTCGGGAGGCACGGGGGGAGAATTCGCTTCCTGCAGCAGCGTGCGGGTGCGCGACCGGGGCGACATGCCCGCCTTGAGGTGGAGGTCCGACGCGCCCGCCGCGATCATCGCCTCGAAGAACTTCACCATCTTCGGGCGCCCGCGACGCCCGCGACGCGACCTGCCACCATGCCGTCCTGAATCCGATGAATCCGACAACACTAGTCTCCTCTCGACGCGGACGTTCCGGCGGGCTCCGCGAGCTGCCGCACCGGCACGCCTCGATCGGCCAGGTACTGTTTCGTCTCCGCGATGGAGTATTGATCGAAGTGGAAAATACTCGCCGCCAGCGCCGCATCGGCCCCGCCGGCCGACAGCGCCTGGTACAGGTGCTCCGGCTCGCCCGCGCCGCCCGAGGCGATCACGGGAATGGTCACCGCGTCCGACACCGCGCGGGTGATCTCGATGTCATACCCCGTCTGCGTGCCGTCGGCGTCCATCACCGTCAGCAGGATCTCGCCCGCCCCGCGCCGCTCGACCTCCTGCGCCCACGAGACCGCCTCCAGCCCGGTCCCCACGCGCCCGCCGTTGACGTGCACCTCCCACCGCTCGCGCCCGTCTTCCGTGATCCGCTTGGGGTCGATCGCCACCACCACGCACTGCGCGCCGAACCGGTCCGACGCCACCGAGATGAAGTCGGGGTCCCGCACGGCCGACGAGTTGATCGACACCTTGTCCGCGCCGGCGTTCAGCAGGGCGCGGAAGTCGTCGATCGACCGAATCCCCCCGCCCACCGTCAACGGCATGAAGACCTGCTCGGCCGTATGACCGACGATGTCCAGAATGATGTCCCGCTGCTCGTGACTGGCCGTGATATCCAGGAAGACCAGTTCGTCGGCGCCTTCGGCTTCATAGCGCCGCGCGACCTCCACCGGATCGCCCGCATCCACGAGATTGAGGAAGTTCACGCCCTTGACGACCCGGCCGTTCTCCACGTCCAGGCAGGGGATAATCCGTTTGGCCAGCATACATTGCACTCCACACCCAAAGGGACATTCTACGAACGCCGCTGCCGTTCTGCAATGAAGGAAATGCCGGGGGCAACGGATGAAGGCACGCGGGTGCCGTGGATTGCGAAGCGAAGCGGAGCAACCACGCCTCCTCAGCCTCCGCGCCACGTGGTTGCGGCCTGGCACCCGCAGCCCACGGCACCCGCGATGTCTGGATCGTCTCCACGTTGCCAATCTCCCCTTCGTCGGCTACGCTGGCGGCAGCATGACCCCGTGTGCGGTCCAACTCGTCTTCGCGCCGCCGGCCTGGCCGGTCCTGCTGGTCGCCGCTGCAGCGGCTGTCCTGTGCTGGGAAGTCATGTCGCTCGCCAGCGGACTCCGTACCGGACGCAGTGCCGTGGCCGCCGCCGCACTGACGGGCGCGGCGCTGATCGCCGGGCCGCTGGTCGCGCTGGCTGCGATGCTCGGGCGTGTCTTCTCCCCGCCCGACCCCACCGATCCCCGCCAGTCCGCCCTGTCGGCCGGCCTGCGCGGCAGCCTGCTCGTCGCGCTGGGAGCCGCAACCTGGCTGTGGCGTCCGGGCGGAGCCCCCGCCGGCGCCGTCGTCGCGCTGGCCGCCGCGGCAGCCATCTGGGCCGTGCGGAGCTACCACCGGACCACCTCCCCCCTCCGCCGCCGCGCCAAGGGCGTCCTGCTCGGACTCCGCATCGCGACGATCCTCCTGCTGGGGCTCTGGACGCTCCAGCCGGCCCTGGAATACCTGCACGATGAGTACATCCGCGGCGTGCTGCTGATCGGCATCGACACGTCCAGTTCGATGCAGCGGCGCGACATGCCCCCGCGCTACCAGCAGACACGGCTCGCCCCCGGTGAGGAACCCATCCCGCGTATCCAGGCCGTCCTGCAGGCGATGCGCGATCAGGCGCCCGCCCTCGAGGACCTCGCCGACCAGGCCGACGTCGAGGTGTTCACCTTCGCCGCGGCGGCCGGGCCGACCGCGAAGCTGCCCTCCGCGCGGGTGGACCGCATCTTCCGCGCTCCCGTCGCCGACGGGCCCGCGACGGCCATCGGCGACGCGGCGGCCGCCGCCTACCACGCGGCCGCCTTCGGGGGCGAGGGGGGCCTGCGGCGTGACGTCGCGGGCATCGTGCTGATCTCCGACGGGTGCAACAACACCTCGGAAACCGTCCCGCCCGAGACGCTGGCGGCCCAGATGGGCTCGCGGTCCGTGCCCCTCTACACCGTCGGCGCCGGCAGCGAGACGGTGACGGCCTCCACGCGAACGCTCGACGTGCGAGACCTCGCCGTCCCCGACGAGGTCGAAGCCTTCAATCGCCTGCCCATCGCCGCCCGTATCGAAACCGTCGGCCTGACCGGGCGGACCGTGACCGTCACCTGCCGCTTCGGGGACAAGACCGTCGGAACCGAGCGGATCGCCGTCACCGGCACGCGCCTCAGCCACCCCCTGCGGTTCTCGCACATCCCGCTGGCCAGCGGGTACCAGCGCCTGACCGTGGAAGCGAAGTGCGAAGGCAAGCCCGTCCGCGGCCTGGCCGGGCGAACGCGGGCGAGCAAGCTCGTGCACGTCGTCGACCGCGACATGCGGATCCTCTACGTCGAGGGCACGTTCCGGTACGAGTCGAAGTACATCGCCCGCGCGCTCGCAGCCGGGCGGCGGTTCGCCCTCGACCGGCGCGTCCTGCTCCGCCCCGCGGGCGCCCGGCAGGACCTCGCGCTGCCCGAAACGCTGGATGATTGGCTGGGCTACCACGCCGTCGTCTTCGGCGACGTGGCGGCCTCGCACTTCACGACGAAGCAGATGGAGATCGTCCGCGACCTCGTGGGCACGTACGGCAAGGGCTTCTGCATGATCGGCGGCGAGCAGAGCTTCGGCGCGGGCAAGTGGGCGGGCACGCCCATCGCCGACCTCCTGCCCGTCGACCCCGCGCGATCGACCGGAAGCACGCGCGAGGAAGTGAAGGCCCGCCCGACCGCGGAGGGCCTGAAAGCGGAACTGCTGCGAATCGGGGAGGACGACAACGTCGCGGCCGCCTGGATGAAACTGCCCGTCCTGTCGGGCACGAACCTGCTGGGCGGCGTGAAGCTGGGCGCCACCGTGCTGGCCGAGGGTCCCAAGGGCGAACCCCTGATCGTCGCCCAGCCTTACGGGGCCGGGCGGTCGCTGGCGATCGCGTTCGACACGACGTGGCGGTGGGTGCTCACGCCCGAGGATACCGCCGAGATGCAGCAGCGATTCTGGCGGCAGGTAGCGCTGTACCTGGCCGCGCCGAAGGGCAACGTCTGGGTCGTCACGGACAAGACGAGCTACGACTCGCGGCGTCTGGAGGCGGGGCTGGAGACGATCGACGTGACCGCCGGCGTGGAGGACCCTCGCGGACGTCCCCTGCCGGACGCCCCGGTCACCGTCACGCTGACGCATCTCGACAGCCAGACCGCCGCGCCTGTCCAGGTGCGCTCCGAGGGCCCGATGCGCCGCGGCCGCCTGACGGGCGTCGCCGCGGCGGGCCTCTACGAGTTGCGAATCACCGCCAGCGTCGCGGGTAAGGAGATCGCAGCCACGCACCGCTTCGAGATCATCCGCCGCGACCTGGAAGCCCGCGAGGCGCTGGCGAACCTGGCCTTGCTGCGCGAGATGGCCGCCGCCAGCGAAGGGCACTTCGTGGAACTGGCGAGGTTCCCGGGGCTGATCGAGAAACTGCGAATCGCCTCGCGCCCGAAGAAGCGCGTGGTCGCCACCTACAACGAACTCGGCCGCACGCTACGCTGGCCCGTCGTCGCCCTGCTCATCGTCCTGCTCTGCGCCGAATGGGCCCTCCGCAAACGCCGCGGACTCGTGTGAATGGTGCGCCGAGGTGAGTACCCAGCGGGCGCAGCCGCTGGGCTTGGGTGGAGGTCGCAGACTGAATGCTGAATGCTGCTGCCCCTAATCGCTAATCGCTGCCGTTCAGCGATTCGTCCTGAGTCCGTCGCTGAGGGTCGGCCCGTGGCGGTTCATGCGGGCCCGCTCCAGCAGCAGCCAGACCAGGAACGTTACCCACAGCACGACCGCGATGGGGACGATGATGGGCAGCGACAGCGAGCTGACCTTCTCCCAGGTGGTCTGCCCCTCGCCCATGCCGTCGATGATGCGGATGTGCGGCTGATACGACGCCCACCCGACGAGCACGGCCCCGAGGGCGGCGACGGAGGACTGGACGATCGCGGACATCCACGACCAGGAGATGCTCATCTTCTGCCGCGAGCTGAGCGCCACCAGTACGAGCGAGCCGGCCAGCCACGCCAGGCCCACCAGGTCGATCACGAACCCCGCGTCGACGAAGAAGACCTTCACGAAACGCGTCGCGGGCGGCAGCGCCGTCATCTCGGCCGTCGAGGCGATCATCTCCTGCACCACCTCGCGCGCGATGCCCGCGACGAGCGCCCAGACGAGATACGCCACGCCCGCAAACGACAGCGCCAGTCCCACGTCCGTTCGAGTTGTCCGCTGCGGTCGACCCAGCATGGGCGTATTACACCATGACGAGCCCAAGAGGTCAAAACGAAACTCGACCGTCGGGGCAAACGGCGCCCTGCGGGGAATGCTGAACCTGCCTGCCGGCAGGCAGGTGTCGAATGCTGAATGCTGAATGCTGAAGGAATGTCGAATTCCGAATGTCGAATGGCGAACTTCGAACGTACATCAATTGACGACCGGGGACGATTCTGGAAGAATTGAACA
Source organism: uncultured Planctomycetaceae bacterium (assembly GCA_964512215.1). Taxonomy (GTDB): domain Bacteria; phylum Planctomycetota; class Phycisphaerae; order SM23-33; family SM23-33; genus CAZEJA01. The sequence continues at coordinate 979 of CAZEJA010000151.1, read as the reverse complement.
CAAACGTACAAGAGACTTGGAGTCCCCCATGCGTCGATTCTCTCAGACAGCGACCTTCACAGTGCTGCCGATCTTCGCGGCGCTCGCGACAACTGCCCTGTGGTCCGCTGCCCCCGGGAAGTCGCCCTCCCCCTGGCCGCGACATACGATCGACCGATCTTCGCGCGGAGCGGACGGGGTGCGGATGGCGGATGTCAACGGCGACGGGCGGGCGGACATCGTCACCGGCTGGGAGGAAGGCGGGACGACGCGGGCGTATCTGAACCCCGGCGCAAAGAACGCGAAGGCGAACTGGCCGGCTGTGACGGTCGGCAAGACGAAGTCCGTGGAGGACGCCGTCTTCGTCGACCTCGACGCCGACGGCGCGGTCGACGTGGTCAGCTCCTGCGAGGGCAGCAACACGGTGATGTACGTCCACTGGGCGCCGGCGGACAAGAGCAAGTACCTCTCGCCCGACGCCTGGCGGACGGTGGAACTGGCGACGTCGAAGAAGCAGATGCGATGGATGTTCGCCCTGCCGCTGCAGGTGGACGGGAAGCACGGCGTGGACCTCGTCGCCGGCGGCAAGAGCGGCGGGGCGCAGGTGGGATGGTGGAAGGCGCCCGCGAATCCGCGCGACGTGAAGGCCTGGAAATGGCATCCGCTGTGCGAAGCGGGATGGATCATGTCGCTGGTGGCCGCCGACATGGACGGCGACGGCGATGCGGACGTGCTCGTCACCGACCGCAAGGGCAAGACGCGCGGCTGCTTCTGGCTGGACAACCCGGGCGCCGGCGCCGCTCAGACCAAGCCCTGGCCGCGGCGCGACATCGGCGGCGCGGGCAAGGAAGTGATGTTCCTGACCGTCGCCGACCTCGACGCCGACGGACTTCAAGATGTACTCGTCGCGGTCAAGCCCGCGGAGATCCTCTTCCTGCGGCGCCTCTCGACCGACGGACGCAAGTGGAAGACGCACCCCATCAAGATGCCCGGCGGCGTG
>CAZEJA010000150.1:0-7224 GCA_964512215.1 uncultured Planctomycetaceae bacterium | reverse complement strand
CTCGACGAGGCCGTGCCGAAGGCGGAGTACATCACCTGCGGCACGGCCTCGTCGAGATCGGCGTCGTCGTCGACAATGACCGCATTCTTGCCGCCCATCTCGGCGATGACCTTCTTGACGTTGACCTGGTCCGGCCCGGTCCGCCCGGCCCGTTCGACAATCCGCAGGCCGACCTCCATCGAGCCCGTGAACGCGATCAGGCTGATCTGAGGGTGGTCGACGAGCAGATCGCCGATGACGCTGCCCCGCCCGGGCAGGAAGTGGAACACACCTTCCGGCAGGTTTGCGGCCCGGAAGATCTCCACCAGCCCGTACCCGACCGCGGGCGTCTGGCTGGAGGGCTTGAACAATACGCAGTTGCCCGCAACCAGCGCCGCGGCGCACATGCCGCACGAGATCGCCAGCGGGAAGTTCCACGGCGCGATGACGGCTGCGATGCCTTTGGGCTGATAGAACGATTCGTTGACCTCGCCGGGCAAGTGCCCCAGCCGCACCGGGCGACCCAGGCGGATCATCTCCCGTGCGTAATACTCCAGGAAGTCGATCGCCTCGCCCACGTCGTTGTAGGCCTGGTCCCACTGCTTGCCGCCCTCCAGCACCTGCCACGCCGCCAGTTCGACCATCCGCCCCCGCGCCGCCTCGGCGGCGCGGACGAGGACGGCCGCCCGATCGGCCGGCGGCGTGTCGCGCCAGGCGCCGAACGCCTCCGCCGCCGAGGCGATGGCGGATTCGACGTGCTCGCCCGTCGCCTGCGATACCCGCGCGACCGTCTCCGAAGGTCGCGCCGGGTTCACCGACTCGCTCACGTCATCGGTCGTCACGTCCTGCCCGTCGATGACCAGCGGAACCGTGCGCGGGAGCTTCTCGCGGACCGACGCGATGGCGCCCACGAAGGACGCTCGCACGTCGGCCTGCGTGAAGTCCGCGAAGGGCTCGTTGTGGAACGGCCGTAGCGTGCCGGCGGGGGGAGTCTCCGGCGTTGGCGCGGGCTGGTCCGCTTCGGTCCGTTCCAGAGCGGCTGCCGGGTCGCCGAGCAAACGGTCCCTCTCGACTTCCTCGACGAACGTCTGTCGCAGGAACGACTCGTTGGCGCTGTTCTCCATCAGGCGGCGGATCAGGTACGCCATGCCGGGCACGAGTTCGCCCTGCGGGCAGTACAGCCTCGTCCGCCCGGTGACGCTGAGCAGCGCCTTGCGGAACGGTTCGGCCATGCCGTAGAGGGCCTGGAACTCGTAGCGGTCGGCGGGCACGCCGAGGGCATCGGCCAGTTCGAGAATCGCACACACGCTGCGAACGTTGTGCGATCCGCAGGCGAGGTGACAGATGTCGTGGTTGCGGAGGATGCTCTCGGCCGCCCGCTCGAAGGCCGCGTCGGTGGCGGCCTTGGCCGTGAACACGGGCGGCTCCCACCCGCACTGGCGGGCGTGGATGATCTCGTAGTCCCAGTACGCGCCCTTGATCAGGCGGATGGAGATCGGCAGGGACTCGCGACGGGCCCACGCGAGCAGGTCGTCGACGTCACGCTCGCCCTCGGTGAGGTAGAGCTGCATCGCCAGACCCAGGTGGGGATAGTCGCGGAACTCCGGATCGCCGCGGAGGCGGCGATAGAGTTCGATGGTGACGTTCTTGTAGGCGCGACTCTCCATGTCGATGCACAGGAACCCCCCCGCGGCGACAACGGTGCGGTAGAGCGGGCGGAGGCGATCCACCATGCGCGTGACGGTTCCCTCGAAGTCGGCCGGGCGAGCCTGCGAGTCCAGCGCGGACGGCTTGACGGAGACATTGATACGGGGGGAATCGCCCCAGTCCAGCACGCCCTCGCCGCCGCCCAGGGGAGCCCAGGCTTCCTGCGCCGCCGCCAGCGCCGTCAGCAGCCCGTCGTAGCCGGCTAGGTACTGGTCGGACTCGCGATCGCTGATGACCGCCTCGCCCAGCACGTCGACGGTGAACGCAAAGCCCCCCTCCCGCAGTGTCGTGAGCTTGGCCGCCGCCTCGTCGGGCGTGGCGCCGACGATGAACTGGCGGGCCATGCCCTCGATATTCCGGCGGATCGTCCGCCCCATGATCGCCTTGCCCAGGCGCCCGCCGACCTTCGCGCCCTTGATGCCCCACTTCATGAAGGCCGGCACGTGCTCGCTGCGAGAGAAGTACTCTTCCACGTGTCGGTTCAGCAGTTCGGACGTCGTCAGCGTGGGCAGCACGTCCACGAACCGGAAGAGCTGGACCTTGAACTGCTCGTCCCGCATGCACCAGTCCATGACCTTGCCGGTCCACCAGTTCTTGTTGAAGATCGACGGCCTCTCATCCCCCATACGAGCGAAGAACTCCCGCCCCCGTTCGAGAATCCTCTCCTCGATGCGCTCCCTGTCCATTCTTCTCACAAATCTCCCGAGACGGCGTCAATCTTTCGGATGGGTCAAGACCGTGCACTCGTCGACGGGAATCCGCATGTCCATCGGCGTGCCGTGATCCTGATGGTCCAGAAACTCCGCCCCGGCCCCCGCAACTCGACCGACGGCGAAGATCATGAACGCAATATCACAAGCGCGCCGGACGGTGATGCGCTTCTCCCGCAACGCCTTCCAGCAGGTCGCCAGGGTGACGGATGCGATCGCGCCGTCCAGGTTGACCGCCCAGACGTTCCGGGCAATGCCCACGTCCTTGAGGCGGTGCGCCAGCAGGTGATAGAACTCCAGGAACACATTGCATAAGCCCTGCTGCTCCATGTACTCCGCGATCACCCGCTCCCTGGGGTCATGGTTGACCGGGGCGTTCCGGAAGACGGGGTGCCCCAGACACGGGATGCGCTTGTAGTCGGCGCCTGCCTCTTTGGCGGCGCTGCGGGCCTTGCTGAACCGCTCCACTTCGTTGTCGACGAGCTTCTGGAGGTCCAGCCCGCGGGAAGGGCTCCAGGGGTCTTCCAGGTCGACATCTCGGAAGATGCCCAGCAGGTATTCCACGGCCCGGCGCCCATTGCCGCCGTGCACGTCGCCGATGCAGGCCAGCGTGGCAATCATCGCCGTATTCGGCGCGTTGCCCGCGGAGGTGGACAGCTTGGCGCCCTGCGCCGAGATCGTCCCGGGGCCGTTGCTGAGGGACGCGATGAGACATCTCGCCACCAGCGCCGCCTCGAAGTCGCGCACCTTCTCTCCCGTCCACGCCAGGAGAAGCGATTCGGCAAACGACCCGCTCCGCATTTCCGCTTCCAGCGAGTGCCCCTGAATCCGGGTCACGCGCCCGTCATTCGATGAAGCCCGACTGGCATTCCTCATGTTCATCCTGGCCGAATGGGCCCCCAATGTCTGCTTCGTCTGGAGCCTCGCCTGTGATGCATAGGGTTTGGGGATCGTGCCCTGGTGCAGCAACAGGCGGGACGGTATCCGGCTTCGAATGTCCTTGTAGTCGACGAACCACGGATTCAGGCGAAACGGCTTGGGACGAGGATGGTCTCGTTCGATCCCCGCCCGGCTGCACACCAGCGCCGCGGCCTTGGGCAAGTGGTGCAGTGCGGTGATGCGAACCCCTCTGCGCAACGCCCCGGTGACGTCCTCGGACTTCCCGTACCGGGCGCCGGGAGCGAAGGGCTCGATGCCGAAGTACTCGTCGAACAGCTTCATCTTCGCGGCAGCGGTGGTCTCGCCCCCTTCCACGACCGCCCCGGCGTGTCCCAGGGAAAGCTCCCGACGGGAGAGGATCTCGCCGGTGACGTAGGCGATCACGGGCTTGACCGTCGCCGCCTCGCGCAGCATCTGCACCGCCTCGGCCTCATAGAAGCCCCCGGGCTCGATGTAGAGGACGATGAGTCTGGTTCGCTCGTCGGTCAACGCGAGTTCCAGCGCGCTGCGGAGCGGGAAGAGGATCAGGATGTCCTTGCCTGTCGAGAACCCGTAGCTCGTACCCAGCCCCGCGTTCAGCAGGTAGGACGCCATGGTGTTGACCATGTTGCCGCTGTTGGAGATGATCGTCACGGAGCCCGGCTGGAAGCTCTCGGCCGGATCGCTGCCCCCCACGGCCCCGATGCGCACCGCGTCGTGAGTATTGATCATGCCCAGCGAGTTGCACCCCACCACGTCGATGTTCGCCTCCGAACAGAGTTGGGCGATCTTGGCGCTGACTTCCACGGAGACGTGCTCGGTGATGATGAAGAGCGTCTCGACCGTCTCTCGCCCGTGCTCCACGACCCCTTTGACCTCGCCATAGACCGCCGGCGGCGGGGAGTAGATGACGACCTTGTTGGGGCGCTTCTCCGCGGGCAATTCGCGCATCAGTTCGTCGACGGTGGCAAAGACCGGGATCGGTTCGTCGCCGGGCACGTCGATCGTCTGCCCCCCTTTGCCGAGGGCCCACCCGCCTACGATGTTCCCGCAGTATTGCTGCGAAGCGACGGTGACGGTGCCGGCCTCCCGCCCGGTGATGTTCGAAACGGCCACCCGGTCGCCGGCCTTCAGGAGATCGCTCAGCTTCGCGGCTCTCATGTCTTGTCCCTCATCTTCTCGCACGTCTTGGCGAACTTAGCGGCGTATTCCGCGACCAGGGTCACGGGCGTGTCCGGGCCGAAGATGACGTACGGCAGGGACAGGGATTCGAGCGTGTCCTTCAATGTCAACAGGCCCTGTACAAGTCGCGGACCGCCCCGCCCGACGATGACCGGAATGTGAATGGGACCGTGCTCGTCCACGTACATCTGCAGGGCGTCGGCAATGGCCTTGAAGGTCACGTCGATGAGCGTATTGTTGGCCTTGCCTCCCAGGATCAGGATCGCCCCCGCCCGGGCCAGGTGATGCTCGAAACAGATCCTCGCCGTCCCGAACATCCGCTCATAAGGGGGGTTCCCGCCGAAGTCCGACAGGAAGATCGGCCGGCCTCCGTTCTGCACGAGAGCCTCGATGATGATGGTCGAAGCGCCCCCGCCGAAGAGGATGGGCAGAATCAGGTCCCCTCCCAGTTCGGCGACGTGGGCCTGCCCACGATGGCTGGACGCATTCCAGGCGCCCATCTCCTCCTCGAAAGACGTTTCGTTCGCGGGGTATTCCGGCAGATCGAACCCGAGGTTGTTGAACTTGAAATTCGCCTCGTCGAAGACGGCCTTGAAGTCGCAGGCAAACGGCTTGTGATCGGGGGAGACCCGCCACGGATTGATCTCGCACATCCGCATCCCCGTGGAGATGAACATATCCGCAAAGTCCACGAGGCTGCGGGAGAGCGGACTGACGACCGGTTTGGAGCAGCCCAGGTCGTCGAGGAGTTCGGCGGCCTGGTAGGCGTCGAGCCCCTTGTAGATGTCGATGGGCAGGCGGGCCTTCTGATCGTCCGCGACGTCCTCCACGTCCATGCCCCCGGCCAGGGAGACGGTGATCGCCGGACCCGTGCAGCGGGAATCGTACGTGATCGCGGAGTAGACCTCGAGGTCCGCAGGGAGGAACTGGACCAGGTAGGCCGTGCGGGGAACGTGCCCGTTGACCTCCTGCCCCTGGACCCGCTTCAACTCGCGCTGGGCCTCGGCGTAGTCGCTGACCAGACGGACGGCTCCGGCCTTGCCGCGTCGGCCGGACAGGACGTCCGGCTTGACCAGTGCCTGTCCCCCCCATCGCGTCAGGGCGTCCCGAATCTCCGCCCCCGACGCGTCGGCGGTCAGATACTCCGGAACGGGAATGTGAAACCGCGGGGCCAAGTGCTTCAGAAAGGCCAACTCCATCATCTTTACAGACATCTGCCACCTTCGGCCGACACGCATTGGCCCCCTTGTGCGCGGTTAACAAGAAGGCTCAGTAGATGCTTTGCAGAACCATCGAACCCGGGCTCAGGTCGAGGCGCCCGCTTGTATCCCAATCCGGGCTACTCGGCAACCTTCAATTTGATGCGATTTGCAGTAATTTCTGTCACCTCGAGCTTGGTGTTCTCCAACTCGGTGACAGCGTCGGCGAAGTGGGCGTTGTCGAAGTCGTACTCCACGTCGATGCTGGCGACGTCCTCTGTGATCTCCCGCAGGCGCAAGGCCTGGACGCCGCGGAGTTTCTCCGTCTCGGCCTTGAAGACCTTCCAAGCCTTGTAGCTCAATCCGGAGATGCTGAGCGACAGCGTGCGGCTGACGTTGACCTGCTTGCGCCAGCCCTCAACAACGGCGCCGAGGATCTTCGGGGCCGCCTCGGCGGCGAGTTTCGCCAGGGCCTTGTCCTCTCCGCCGGCGCGCTGGAGCGTGTTGGAACTGACGGGGCCGTAGCTCTTGACGGCCAGCACTTCCGCCGAGTCCGTCCGCACCGCGCGCAACGTCAGGCTCGACGAGTACTTGAACATGTCGAAGCCGGACACCTTGATGGTCGACCCGTACTTCGCGCTGGCCCGCCCGGTGACGACGACGTCGGCCTCGAACCGCGCGCCCAGGGCGGCGACCGCCTTCGTGTCGTCCTTGATGGTCGCCAACAGGACGTCGCGCTTGGTCAGCTTGGACGTCGTGCCCTTGTCCATCAGCTTGATGCCCTTCTTGAGGAAGAAGTCCTCGATCTTCGACTGAACCACGCCGCCTTCCTTGACCTCAAAGACGGGCCCCTCGGCGTTGTACCGCGTCGCCTCGACGATCGCGATGATCACCCGCGGGTTGTTCTCCTGGTTGATCGTGTGCGCGATCGTCGCCCAGGCTTCTTCGAACTTCTTGGTCGAGACGTGCACGCGACAACTCGCCCGCGTGATCTCGCCGTCGTTCTTGATGCTCAGCACCTTGTGCTCGATGACGTACCCGACCGTATTGGACAGCACCTTGTCGTAGATCGCCTTGTAGTCCCGCGTCTTCGACTGGGCGGTCAGGAACACGCCGCAGGTTTCCTCGACGGCCTTCCGCAGCGCATGCTGGACCGCTTCGTCCTTGGCCTTGAGGCTCGTGCCCGCCGCCTCGCCCGTAACGGTCACCCACTTGTCGACGGCCGCCGGACACGACGAGGCGACCAGCAAGACCAAAGCAACTGACATGACTCCCGTTCGCTTCGACATAATGGCTTGTCTCCTCGTCGCAGCGCCGTTGCGGGCGCCGGTCCTATTCGGCCATCGTGGCCTTGATGACATTCTGCGACACGTCCGTGATCTCCAGCGTCTCCATCGCCTCGACGATCGCCTCGGCCAGCGTCTCGGCGTTCACATCCGATTCGATCGAGCACCGCGCGACCTTGTTGCTGTACTTCGTCGTGACGTCCTTGACCTTGTCCAGCGTCTTGAGCGCCTTCTTGATGGCCA
>CAZEJA010000149.1:0-7323 GCA_964512215.1 uncultured Planctomycetaceae bacterium | reverse complement strand
TGGCCACGCAGGTGGGCACGCAGCGTCACGCGATGGACAACTTCGCCCGCGTGCGGGAGCTGGTCAAGGACGGGGCGATCGGCGAGTTGAAGAACGCCTACGCGTGGGGCAATCGCAAGCTCGGTCGGCCGGGCTACCTGCCGGCCAAGGGCTCGCCGCCGCCGACGCTCGACTACGATCTGTGGATCGGCCCCTCCCCGTACCACCCGTACAACCCGGGCTACTTCTCCGGGCGCCCGGGCGCGAACTGCCTGCAGTGGAACATGTACTGGGACTTCGGCAGCGGGCAGGTCGGCGACATGGGCAGCCACACGATGGACCTCGCCTGGAACCCGCTCGACGCGGACCTGCCGACGTCGGCGAAGGCGTCGGGCGACAAGTACAATCCCGAAGTTACGCCGGTGAAGCTCGAGATGCACTTCAAGATCCCCGCCAACGACTGGCGCGAGGAGATCGGCGTGAGCTGGTACCAGGGCGGCGCCATGCCCCGCTCGCCCAAGCCCTACGTCGACCTGAACCGGATCGGGCACGGTGCGATGTTCAAGGGCACGCAGGGCTTCATCGTTGCCGACTTCGGCTCGCGCCTCGTCCTGCCGTACGGCAAGGCTGCGGACATGAGCTACTACAACCGGCGCCCGAAGGAAAAGATGATCCCGCCGCTGGGGCACTTCCAGAAGGAGTGGATCAACGCGGCCAAGGGCGATCTGAAGACGACGTGCAACTTCGACTACGCCGGCAAGCTGATCGAGATGATGATGCTGGGCCTGGTCGCGTACCGGGTCGGCAAGGAGATCAAGTACGACGGCGCGGCGGGCAAGACCAACGACGCCAAGGCGAACGAGTTGCTCGCTCGCAAGTACCGCGACGGCTGGCCGTTGGACGGGTAGGCTGAGCGGTTCATTCAGGAACGCATGCAAAGAAGGCCCGCCGATTCGGCGGGCCTTCTGTCTATGGGCGGTGGCATGGCGGCCGCTGTCTGCCGCCATGCTTGGGGAACGGGCAGTACCCAGCCGGCGCAGCGGCTGGGCTTGGGGGGGCTGCTGAGTGCTCCTTCCCCCTGATCGCTAATGGCGAATCGCCAATCGCTGCCGTTCAGGGCCTCTTCTTGCGAGTGGACGTCTGAAGGGGCTTGTCGAGGGCGGCGTAGAGCACGACGTTGGCGGCCAGTCGCAGGGCGTCGCGGGTGGTCAGACCCTTGCAGTCGAGCGGGGCGGCGCCCGCCAGGGGGGCGGTGATGCCGAAGGGGCTGAAGACGACGGCCAGCCGTCCTCGGATCTGGACGCCCATCACGTGGGGCGTGGTGAGCTTGTCGTCGCCGCGATCGGCGTTGACGGCGGGCGTGTATTCGACGGTGTCGATCCGCCCGCCAAGCCCGCCGGCGAATCGTCCGCTGAGGATGGGGCTGTCGGGGCTCAGGAGGACGAGGTCGGCCTCGCCGAAGAGGTCCTTGAGCATGACCTCGACGGTGCCGGCGAATTCCTCGCTGCCTGTGGCGGCATCCACGAAGAGCGTCCCGCCCCCGTAGAGATACTCCGCCAGCTTCTTGAGCTTCAGGGAAGAGAGCTTCGGCGGCGTGGAGCCCGTCAGCCACAGTAGGGGCAGGGACGTCGGGATCTTGTCGGTCAGGTCGACCGGCTGCGTCGCCCGCACGCCGACGCTGATCGACCGGGCGATGACGTTATTGAGGCGGTCGAACGCCCGGGGATAGGCGTTCCAGTCGCCCTTGTGCTGGATGCGGGCGACCGGGATGTACCTCGCCGTCTCGATGGGCTTGACCGGCTTGGCCGGCTGGGCCACGGGGCGGAAGCACGTCCGGGGCAGGTCCTTGTTCGTCGCGTAGTTCAGCAGGTTCACGCCGAGCGAGTAGGCCGGGGCGGTCGTCGGCTCGAAGCCTCGCGACCACGCCCCGATGATCCCCTGCTGGGCGATGAACACGCGCGTGCGCTTCCCCACGGAGATTGTGCGGAGCTTCGGGGTCGATTCCGGGGGAATCGGCATCGCAATGCTCAGCACCGGATGGTCGGCGGCTATGTCCGCAGCGCGGGCGCCCGGTATCAGGGGAAGGAGGAACTTCTCCCCGGCAGCGCCGGCGGCTGGATCGCCTCCGAAGGGCTGGAAGAAGATCACGCCGCCCGCCTGCAGATACCGTCCCAGGGCTTCGTCGAGGCCCTTGGGGGGGGCGAACGTCCTGCCTGTCCGCAGCACGAGCACGGGAGCGTCGGGCGGAAAGTCCTTCGCGGACGCGGACACAGCCCGCCACGTGGCGGGGCGGTGGAGACGCTGGGAGAACCACTGCGTGAAGCCCGCCACGCCCCCCGATCGCCAGGATTCGCCCCCGACCGTCACGTAGTTCACCATGACCGGGGCGGACGCCTTGAGGAGCGTCAGCAGGGCGAGGCAGGTGTGAATCGGGTCGCCCGTGGCGTCGGCCGACTTGGACGTGTCCCAGCTCCCGTCGGGCCGCTGGTTGGCCAGCACGAACGAGGCGATCTCCTTCGGGACGTCATGCTCGCCCGTCATCCGTCGCCCGCCGCGGTCGACCACGCGGGCAAGGCAGAAGAGGTAGTAATACAGCCACTCCTCTCGCTTGCCCCAGGACCACTTGGGGATCTCCCCGATCGCGTAGTTTGTGGTCAGCCACGCCAGGCCCTTCCGGAGCGCTTCCGGCTCGTCAGCGGGAGCGTCGGCGTCGGCGCCCACGATCAGGCCCCGAACGTCGCCAAAGACGAGCATCGTCGCCACCCCGGCGGCCGTCATCGAGCCGTAACTGCTTCCCCGCAGGCGGATGCCCATCTTCCCGGGCGGCTCGTAGCCCCACCCGCCGTCGGAGTTCTGCGAGTCGCTCCAGTACTTCATCGCCCGCTGCCACATCTCCAACGGAATCTCCGCGCCCCGGTTGGCGGCGTCGCGCAGCGCGAGCAGGACGAGTTGGGTGTTCGACGCGTCGGTCCAGTCGCCGCGAAGCTTCGTCGTCGGGTGCGCCGGGCCGTATCCCCAGCCCCCGCTGGTCCGCTGCTGGCGGACCAGCCACGTCGCGTCGGCCTTCGTTCGCACCGTGTACTCGTTGCCCGGGATGCGCGCGTAGGCCATCGCCCGCATCGCCCGGGCGTAGACCGTTTCGGGGCTGACGCCCTTGACGTACTCCAGGGCCCGCTGCAGTTGCGGCGTCTGGATGTCCGCCCCGGCCGACAGCGCCGCCAGCAGCGCCAGCGATGCCGTCCCGCCCGGGTGCTGGCGCAGGTGCTTCGTGTCCCACGTGCCGTCGGCGTTCTGGGTCTTGTAGAGGTACTTCAATCCCCGATCGACTGCAGCGAGGACGTTCTTCTCCGTCGGGGCCTCGGGCTTCTTCTGGGCCGGCGCAGCCGTGACGAGAAGCGCAATCGTCAGCGCCGCCGTCGTGAATGCCCGCCGAAATGTCCCGCTAGTAGCTGATCGCATAGAGAAACAGGTTCATCGCCAGTTTCTGCCCGTCCTCGTCGACGTACCCCCTGCAGGAGTACGGCCGGTCGCCCTCCAGGGCACAGGACCAATCGTAGGTACTGTACAGAATTGCAGTCCGGCCGTCGAGGGTTACCGCCTCGATCGGCGGGCGCGTCGTGCCGCGGGAGTTCAATTCCTGGGCGAGAATCCGCCGGTAGCGGACCTCCCCGAGGGCCAGGCCGATCTGCTGTCCGGTGTAGATCGTGTGATCGGCGGGAAGGGCCTGCGCCGGGTGGTCGGGAAACAGCTTGGCGAACAGCTCGCGGAAGCTCTTGTCGGCCGCCTTGCGCCCGCAACACGGCTCGGCGATCAGCACGCCGCCGCGCCGGAGGTACTTTCGCAGGGCGTCGACCTCGGCGTCCGAGAGCTTGAACGTGAAGTGGCCGGTCATGAACACCACCGGGTAGTCGTACAGCTTCGGATCGGTCGTCCGCAGGTGCCGCGCCTGTGCGACGACGGAGATCTTCGCCTTGTCGCGCAGCATGGCAGCAAGGTTGACCATCGCGTGGGCGTCCGTTCGGTAGTCGCCGTCGTGAATGATCCGGGCGATGCGGACGGCGTTGCGGGGGACCTCGGCGGGCTGGGCGGCGCCCTTGGCGGCTGCGGGAATCTCCACGACGTCCAGCTTGTCGGGCAACTGCTCCTTGCCCGTCGCGTAGGCAGCCACGTTCGCGCCCAGTCGGAACGCTTTCTCCGACCACGGGTCGATCGTCTGCAGTTCCCACAGGCAGCTCAGCGCCTTGGGCGTGAAGAACACACCCGTCCGGCACCCCAGGTCGACGCCCTCCAGTCCGTAGAGATCGTCGATGCGGTGGAGGCTGTGGAACACGGGGTGCTCCTTCGGCAGCGGGCGCAGGGCATACTCCGGGAACAGACGCTTCATCAGGGCCCGGAAGCTGTCGGCGAACGGTTTGGACCCGCAGCAGGCGTCGGCCAGGATCGTCCCGCCGGTCTCGACGAAGGCCCGCAGCTTGTCCTTCTCGGCGTCGGTGAACGTCAGCGCCTCGTGCCCGGTGACGTAGAGGATGGGCGACTGGCGCAGCTCCTCGACGCTCAGCGCCAGGTTCACCGTCTGCCACGTGACGGGCTTGCCCAGCTTGTCGTCGAGGAAGACCGTCAGGTTCTCCACGTCGTGCAGGTTGCGGTTCCAGTCGCCCGTGCGGCGCAGCTTCTGGATCAGCACCGGGCGGTTGCCCTTGGCCAGGAACAGGATCGCGAAGGCCGTGTCGTACGAGCTGTTGCCCCAACTGCCGGCGCGCCGCTGCGACCGGACGAGAAAGGCGGCGCCCTGGCGGTACCAGTCGTTCGTCCCCAGGTTTCGCAGCCCGGAGATCATCCCCACCCGCTCGAGGGCGTAGAGGTAGTAGTGCAGCCAGCTTCCCCGCCCGCGGCCGGGGTTCTCCGTGACGGAGAAGTTCTCGCTCAGCCACTCGAGCCCGCCGGCGAGCATCTCGTTCTGCTTGTACCGCCCGCAGTCGGGGTACGCCCCGTTGAGGAACAGCTTCTTGCCTCCCACGTGGAGGCGCTGCCCGCAGATGTAGGCGCTGGCGACTCCGGCGGCCGTCATCGATCCGTACGCGGGGCTGTTGCGCCGCTGGTTGCGCATGGAGGAACTGAACACGTACGCCCAGCCGCCGTCGAACAATTGCGTGTTCTTGAAGTGCATCAGGGCCCGCCGCCAGACGATCTCGGGCACCTTGACGCCCGCCTTGCCCGCTTCGTGCAGCCCCAGCAGGGCGAACTGCGTGTTGGAGTTGTCGCCCCGCCCGCTGTGTCGATTGCCGTACCCCCACATGCCGGTCTTCAGTTGGCTCGCCCACAGCCACTTCGCAGCCGCTTCGAGCTGCGGGCGGTACTGGGCGAGATTCGCGGCGGCATAGGCCTGGCACTTCAGCGAGACGGTGTAGGTGTGCTCGTTCTTGACCTTGTCCAGCACGGCCAGCGCCCGCGCGACGGCGGGGTCGTTGGCGGGCACGCCCGCGTTGAGCATGGCCAGGACGTTGAGGGCCGTCACGCCGCCGGCGTGTCCCCCGCCGGACCACGCGCCGGTGCCGCGCTGGGCTTGGCGGATGTAGGCCAACCCCCGCTGGACGGCGGCGGTGACCTGTTCGCTGCTGACGGGCGGCGGGGCGACCTGCGCGGAGGCCCGCAGCGCGGGACCCAGCAGGATCGTCATTGCGCCGACGGCGGGGAGGAACCCGCGTCGCGTCAGGCGTGCCATATCACCGTCTCCGAGGTTGTGCAGCCCGGTTGCGGCGGGGTATCATACGCCGCACGCGGGTGCTGCCTGCACTCCATACTACCGGACCGGGCGCGGCAAGGAAACCATGACCAGAGAAGCCTTCGAGAACATCATTGCGGGCTTTGCCCGATCCCGGGAGATCATGCTGCGGGAGATCGGCAAGGCGATCATCGGGCAGCGCGAGGTGCTGGACCTGATCTTCGCGGCCATCATCTGCCGGGGGCACTGCCTGCTCGTCGGCGTGCCCGGGCTCGCCAAGACCCTGATCGTCTCGTCGCTCGCGCGGATGATGGAACTCTCCTTCAAGCGGATCCAGTTCACGCCCGACCTGATGCCCTCCGACATCACGGGCACGAACGTCATCGACGAGCCCGAAGCCGGGCGCCGGGAGTTCCGCTTCATCAAGGGCCCGGTCTTCGCCAACATCATCCTCGCCGATGAGATCAACCGCACGCCCCCCAAGACCCAGGCAGCCATGCTGCAGGCGATGCAGGAGCGCGAGGTCTCCATCGGACAGACCACCCACCCGCTGCCGCGTCCGTTCTTCGTGATCGCCACGCAGAACCCCATCGAGCAGGAGGGCACGTACCCGCTGCCCGAGGCGCAGCTCGACCGGTTCATGTTCAACGTCTTTGTGGACTACCCGTCGCAGGCGGAGGAGGAGACGATCCTCGCGGAGACGACGTCGGGCAAGGAAGTGACGCTGGACGTGGTCTTCAACGCCCGCCAGATCATCAACATGCAGACGGTCATCAGCTCCCTGCCGATCAGCGAGTACGTGATCAAGTACGTCGCGGACCTGGTCCGCGCGACGCGCCCGAAGGGCGGCACGGCGCCGGAGTTCGTCCAGCAGATGGTCGACTGGGGCGCGGGCCCGCGGGCGGGGCAGTACCTGATCATGGGGGGCAAGGCGTTCGCGGCGATGGACGGGCGCTACACCGTCAGCACGGAAGACATCCGTCGCGCCGCCGTGCCGGTGCTGCGCCATCGCATCGGCTGCAACTTCGCCGCCGCCTCGGAAGGCATCGACAGCGTCGAGATCGTCCGCCGCCTCGTCGAGCACGTGCCCGAGCCCGACGTGCCCAAGTACGCGAAACCCGACAGCGCCGAGGGCGCCGTTCCGGATGCTGCGGCGGAATGACGCGCCCATCCACCATCGCGACGCACATCATCCTGACGGGGTACGGGCATTGGCTGCCGAACGATCCGCGGGGGAGCATGTCGCGACGCGTTTTCACGCCCGAGATCGCGGAACTGGGGGAGAGGCATTTCGGGCGGAGGGGGAAGCAACCGACCCGGGAACAACTGCGGGCGTTCTACCGGGAGGCGGAGCGGCGGCTGGCGCATCGGGTGCTGTGGTTTGACGACGCCGAGAGGCAAGCCTTGTCCCACGCGGTCCTTGAAGTTGTCGACGGCGAAGGACTCACGTGCTATGCGTTTGCGGCGCTGCGGAATCACGTGCATCTGCTGATTCGTCGGCACCGGATTCGGGCGCGGGAGATGTCCGTGATGCTCAAGGAGGCCGCGCGCACCACGCTTGCGTTGCGGGGTCTCGCGCCGGAAGGGCATCCCATCTTCAGCGCGGACTGCTGCCATCACGG
>CAZEJA010000148.1:0-7409 GCA_964512215.1 uncultured Planctomycetaceae bacterium | reverse complement strand
TCCCGCGGGCAGGCCCGAAGGGCCGTGGGGATTTTGCCGGGGGCGCTGCCCGAAGGGCGAGCCCCCGGAGAGCGCCTCCCCTGCGAAGGAGTCCCTTGGGGACGACGGGATCGTGTTCCGCGCAGGGCCTCCCGTCGCCCCGCCGGGGCTCTCGTCCGTGGGGCGCCGCATTCCGGGGCCTTCGGCCCCGGCCAAATCCCCCCCGGCCCTTCGGGCCGGATGGTGTGCGATCGCCGAAATCCCCTGCGTGGCAGGGCGCCCATCGGCGAGTCAGACCGCACGGGGGGACGCTTGCTCAGAACCGCCCCCTGAAGTCACGAGAACCGGCAAAAGGACGCACACAAGTGTCCGGGCCGATTGGCCCCGCGGTGGATTTGTATTCTATATTTCTCTTGAGCGGATGAGAGGGTATCGCACCGGATAACCTTCTCCGGCCGGCGGGGTTTACTCCTTTCCCCCGCCGGCCGACCTTTGCGCACAAGAAGGGCCCCGATGTCGGGGCCCTTTTTCGTTGGGTTTGATGTCGCCGTGGATCAGTGGGTCAGGGCGTAGGAGAGCATGTTCACGCCCAGCCGCAGCGAGTCGGCGTCGGCGTAGCCGCGGTTGTACGCGAATCCCAACTGCTCCCACCCGTTGGACAGGCCCACGGACGAGTAGATCACGGCCAACTGCCCGTCGATGGTGATGCCCTGCAGCGTCGGGGTGTTCAGCGACGGCTGCTGGGCCTTGACGAGCTTCGTGTAATCCACGGTGCGGATCGTGTAAGGCATCTGGTAGACGGGGGCGTCCTTGGCGAGCGTCTTGAGTGCCGCCTTGGGCAGGATCCGCTTGATCTCGCGCCGGAACGCGACGTCGAAGGCCTTCCGCCCGGAGGCCGCGTCGGCCAGCAGCACGCCGCCGCTGGTCAGGTAGCCCCGCAGGCGCGACACCTGGGCGTCGGTGAACTTGAAGTCCCGCAGCCCGGTCATGTACAGCACCGGGTGCTTGAAGATATCCACGGCCGCCGGGTCGGCCAGTTCCCGCTTGAACTGCACGTTCAGCGTGGTGTTCTTGGCGATGTACTTCATCAGGTTCGGCAGGGCGTGGGGCGTGGGGTCCCAGTCGCCGTTGTGCACGACCTGGGCGATCACGAGCTGGTCGCGCGAGGCGTCTTCCTGCTGGTGGTAGACTTTCTCGGTGCTCCAGGCGCGGGCGTACTGGAAGTTCGCCAGCGTCGTCGTGACGATGTTGATGCCCAGGCTCAGCGCGTCGTCCTGGTGGTACAGGATGCCGCCCTTGATGGGGTTCTTGGCGACGTCCCAGCCGCAGTTCAGGTCGATGGGCGAGAAGATAATCGCCGGCCGGCAGCCGAGGTAGACGGCCTCCAGGTAGGGGGGCAGGGACTTGAAGGGCTTGTCATCCTGCCGCACCCGCATGCGGTCGATCTTGAAGTAGGCGTGGAACAGGGGCGAGTCGGTGTCGATCGGCGCCATCTCGCGGTTCGGGAAGAGCTTGAGCATCTCCTTGCGGGCCGACTTGACGAACTCGCTGCGCCCGCACTGGGCGTGGACCACGAGCGTCCCCCCGTCGTAGAGATAGCGACGCAGGCGGGCGGCGATGTCCTCGCTGAGTTCGGGCATGGGGGTCCAGCCGGTGATGTAGAGCAGCGGCAACTCGGACGGATCCCACGAGAACTGCGACAGCGAGGTCGGCACGTAGCGGTACTGAATGTTCAGCCGCCGGTTGGCGTGGCTGATCAGCCGCTCGATGTCGAGCTGCGTCGTCGGGAAGGCGCTGACCTTGACCCGCTCGCCCTTGACGATCTGATACCGCGAGCCGGAGAAGCTGATCATGCCCACCAGCGCGGGCGGGGCGGGCTGACGCTTGCGTTCCGACCGCCGCAGCGGCGTAGCCGGCAGCGGCAGGGGCGGGATGCCCTCACCGGCGCCGCGCCGATGCGGTTTGGCGCGCGGAGGGATATTCGCCTTGGGGTTGACGAAATCGGCCGCCTCGACGAGCAGGCACGTCGTCAGGACAACCGCCAGAACGATCAGCAGGGACCCCTGGAGCCTCTTCGACGTCCACATGGTCACATCCTTCCGGGCCTTGCCCGTCTTGATGATATACACCACCGTACTGCAATTATATCGGTGGGAAACCGCCTCTGCTACATAAAAGGCCTAACGCCCGGGCGGCGGAGGAATTGCACGGCAACGTGGTAGTCGGTGGTCGGTAGTCGGTAGTCGGGCTCCTGACTACCGGCTACTGGCTACTGCTCCTTCTGGCGTTTCGTCAGGTGCTCGATTCGCCGGCGGGCGTAGATCACGTTGCTGGCGTTGAACTGCTCGTGCTGGATGGCCAGCTTGTAGTACTCGATGGCCTTCGAGTAGTTCTGCAGGCGGATGTCGTACACCGTGGCGGCCTGAAAACGGGCGGGCTCGGTGATCTCCGGGTCCCACTGCCAGGCGTGGCGGTACCAGAACACCGCCCGCACGTCCTCGTTGAAGTACTCCTTGTAGATGTCGGCGAGGTAGTAGGCCGACAGGGCGACCTTCGTCGACTGGGGGTACTTCGCGATCAGTTCGCGGAACAGCACGAGCGCCCGGCGCTCCTTGGAATAGTTCGTCGTGAAGAAGGGCACCAGCCCCTTGCCCCGGCGGAACAGACGGTAGGCTTCGGCGAACATCGCCTCGGCCTCGGGGATCACTTGCGTCGGACGAACCTTCCCCTGGGGCGTCTCGGCGCCGAGGTAGTAGACGTACGTCCGGACCGGGTCGAAGCGGTCGCGGATGTTTTTCGTGAGGCGCAGCTTCAGGTCGTACCCGCCCGCTTCGTAGAAGGCGATCGTCTCGTCCAGCGCCTTGAGGTACGCGTTGCGCGCGATGATGGCGTACTCCACGAGCATGCGCTCGTCGGCGCCCTCGACCGACTCGCCCTTCGGAGGGACGACTTCAGGAATGCCCTCCCACTCGAAGGTGTGGGCCTTCTCGAGGTTGCGGATCTCCCGGCGCGACCAGTTGTACTTGTCCATGTGCCCGATGTGTTCGTAGTAGGCGCTCAGGACGCTCAGGCGGTAGGCGTAGTTGACCCGCGCCGTCTGCAGCGCCGTCACCGTGTCGCGCTCGGTCGAGCTGTTCGGCGGGACGGTCGCCGTCCGGATGGGGCGGAAGATGGAATGCCGGGGCGGCCGGGAACGCCAGTCGCAACCGGACAGGAACGTGCAGAAGATGACCGAAGCGGCGGCCGTCAAGACAAGCGTTCTGCGCATGGGACGTGCTCCTTACCCGTGAGGTTTCAGCGTGTACTCGGGCGTATTATGCTGCGACGCCCGGAAGCGTGCAAGGATTTCGCGGAACTTTATGCTCGGGGCGTGCAGGACTGCGCTCTCGCCCGCGGGTACTATGATCTCGGAAGACATGCCTGTGACTCCCGAATCACCCCGATCCTCAATCCTCGATCCTCGATCCTCCCTCTCAGGTCGCCGACGCTCGATCCTCAACGGGCGCTCCCCAATCCGACATCCGCAATCCGCAATCCGAAATCTCCCGCGGGGGATGTTCACGTTTCGCTCATCCTCGCAGTCTCCGTTCATGCCTGTTGTGGCGGCGACTCACTGTCCCAGCCCTGTTGCCCGATGAGCTTGACGAACCGGACGCCGCAGATCTTGCGGCGGGTGACCTTGTCGCCTTCCTTGTCGACGGCGATGAGGGTCTGGATGTACGGCCCGCCGACGGGCACGACGATGCGCCCGCCGTCGGCGAGCTGGTCGACCCAGGCTTGCGGCACGTCGGGCGAGGCGGCGCCGCAGATGATGCGGTCGAACGGCGCCTCTTCGGGCCAGCCCAGCGAGGCGTCCATCGTGCCGAGCGTGACGTTGTCGACGTTCAGCGACGCCAGCGTCGTCATCGCCCGCTCGGCGAGTTCGTTCAGGCGTTCGGCGGCGTAGACGTGCTCGCACAGCGCCGCGAGGATGGCCGTCTGGTACCCGCTGCCGGCCCCGACGTCGAGGATGCGATGATTCGGTTGGGGGTCCAACTCCTGCACCATCAGGGCGACAACGTACGGTTGGGAGATCGTCTGCCCGAGACCGATGGGGACGGGGCGGTCGGCGTAGGCCTCCGTGCGCCGGGATTCGGGCAGGAATCGCTCGCGCGGCGTCCGGGCGAACACATCGAGCAGGTCCTCGCGACCGATGCCGCGGCCGCGGAGGTCCCGCTCGACCATTTTCCGGCGGGCCGCGGAGAGATTCTCTTCCTGCAGGGGCATGTCATTGAATATTATATGGCTGCGAGCCCGTGGAAACCCGCTTCGGGCAGGTGGAGAGTATGGCCAGGCAGCCGGTGGTGACATTACTGACCGACTTCGGAACGTCCGACCCCTACGTGGCGGCCATGAAAGGCGTTCTGCTCAGTCGGTGCCCGCGAGCGCGGATCGTCGACATCAGCCACGACATCCCGGCGCACAACGTACTGGCCGGGGCGGTGGTGCTGGCCGAAGCGTCGCTGCACTTCCCTCCGGGCACGCTGCACGTGGTGGTCGTCGATCCGGGTGTGGGGACGGATCGGCGGATCCTGGCTGCCCAGTGCGGCGAGCAACTGTACCTTCTGCCCGACAACGGGGTAATCACGATGGTGGCCGAGGCGGCGCCCATCGAGGCGCTGGTCGTCGTGCGGAACACCGACCTGGTGGGCGGCGCGTCGATGACGTTCCACGGGCGCGACGTGTTCGCCCCGCTGGCGGCGGAGCTTCTCAACGGCCGGCCCCTGGAGCAGCTGGGGCCCCAACCGGACAGCTACAGGCAGTTGGAGGTCCCCGTGCCCGTCCGGTCGGGCGAGGCCGTCGTCGGACAGGTGATCTACGTCGACCAGTTCGGGAACCTGGTGAGCAACATCACGTGGCAGGACGTGGAGACCATCTGGCGGGACCCGGCCACCGTTCGGGTGTCCTGCCTGGGGCGGGACCTGGGATCGCTGCAGGGCACGTACGGGTTCGCGCCGCGGGGCGAGCTGCTGGCGCTGGTCAATTCGATGGGGCGGATCGAGGTCGCCGTCAACCGGGGGCGCGCGTGCGACGTGCTGGACGCGGGCGTCGGGACGGAGGTCCGTCTGGTGCAGAGCTGACGCGACTGGGGCGGCGGTGGATCCATGGGAGTCACATGACCCGGCAGGCGAGAGAAGATTCTCCGGACGAAGCGCGACGACTGCTCGACGCGGACAACGCGTTCGTGTGGCACCCCTTCACGCCGATGCGCCAATGGGCGGAGACGGCCGGGCCGGACGCGACGGCGGGGCGGGTGATCGTCGCGGGGGAAGGTTTTGAGTTGATCGACGCCGAGGGGCGGCGGTATGTCGACGGCTTCTCCAGCCTGTGGTGCAACCTGCACGGGCACCGGGTTCCGCAGATCGACGACGCCATCCGGGCACAGTTGGAGAAGATCGCGCATTCGACGCTGCTGGGGCACGCGTCGCAGGCGAGCATCGAGCTGGCCGAGCGACTGGTGCGCATCTCCCCCGCGGGCCTGGAGAAGGTCTTCTACAGCGACAGCGGCGCGACGGCCGTCGAAGTCGCGCTGAAGATGGCCTACCAGTACTACCGCAACCTCGGACAGGATTCGCGCCGGCGGTTCCTGGCGCTGCGGCAGGGGTATCACGGCGACACGATCGGGTCGGTCAGCCTCGGGGGCATCGACGTGTTCCACCAGATCTTCCATCCGCTGCTGTTCGACGCGACGTTCGTGGACTCGCCGAATCCGTACCGCCACCCGGCGGGCGAGCAGGCGGGCGAGGCCGTGCTCGGGCAGATCGACGCGGCACTGTCGCAGGCGCCTGAGCAGTACTGCGCCGTAATCGTCGAGCCGCTCATCCAGGGCGCGGGCGGCATGCTGACGCATCCGTCGGGGTTCCTTCGCGGTTTGCGGGAAGCGTGCACGGCCCACGGCGTGTTGCTGATCGTCGACGAGGTGGCGACGGGCTTCTGCCGGACGGGCAGGCTCTTCGCGTGCGAGCACGAGCAGGTCACGCCCGACCTGATGTGCGTGGGCAAGGGGCTGACGGGCGGGTACCTGCCCGTGGCGGCGACGCTGGCGACGCAGGAGGTCTTCGACGCCTTCAGCGACGCGCCGGGCGAGGAGACGGGCACGCGGACGTTCTACCACGGGCACACGTTCACGGGCAACGCGCTGGGCTGTGCGGCGGCCGCGGCGAGCGTGGACCTGATCTTCGAGTCCGGCCTGCTCGACGCGCTTCCGGGCAAGGTGGAGTTTCTGGGCAGCGCGTTGGCGCCGCTGGCGGACCATCCGCACGTGGGCGACATCCGCCAGTGCGGCATGATGGCGGGCATCGAGCTGGTGGCCGACCGCGCGACGGGCGAGGCGTTTGACCCCGCGGCGCGGATGGGAGCGGCCGTCTGCATGCGGGCGCGGAAGCACGGCGTGATCATCCGCCCGCTGGGCGACGTGGTCGTGCTCATGCCCGCTCCGGGGATGGATATCGAAACGCTGGGCCGACTGACCGACGCAACGGTGGCGACGATCCATGAGCACTTCGAGTAACCGCGAGTTCGACTTCGACGTCTCATCCCTGCCGGACCTGCCGGCGGCGCGGGGATTGTTCGT
Source organism: uncultured Planctomycetaceae bacterium (assembly GCA_964512215.1). Lineage (GTDB taxonomy): Bacteria > Planctomycetota > Phycisphaerae > SM23-33 > SM23-33 > CAZEJA01. The sequence continues at coordinate 817 of CAZEJA010000148.1, read as the reverse complement.
GACGGGCACGGACACGGAGGTGGGCAAGACGCTGGTCGCCGGCGCGATCGCGCGACGCCTGCGACACGACGGGCATCGCGTCGGCGTGTTCAAGCCCGCCGCGTCCGGCTGTCGCAGCGAACGGGAGGGGCTGGTCAGCGCCGACGCCGAGTTCCTGGCCGCCTGCGCGGAGTCGAAGGAGCTTCTCGCGGACATCACGCCGGTGCGATACGGGCCGGCGCTGGCGCCGAACGTCGCGGCTGAGCGGACGGGGCGGCCGATCGACCTCGACGCGATCTGGCGGGCCTGCGCCCGCATGGTCGAGCGGACGGACGTGATGGTCGTCGAGGGCGTGGGGGGGCTGCTGTGCCCGATCTCCGACGACGTGTGGGTGATCCACGTCGCGAAGATGATGAAGCTGCCCGTCGTGATCGTCGCGCGAGCGGAACTGGGCACGATCAACCACACACTGCTGACCGTGCACGCCGCCCGGTCGGCGGGGCTGGACGTCGCGGGGGTGGTCATCAATCGCTGCTCGCTGGACCCGCTGCCCGACGTCAAAGGGCAGAAGCAGCCCGAACCCACCTGCGACGCGGAGATCGCCATGCTGACCAACCGCGATCAGATCGAAGCCCGCGGCGGCGTGAAGGTCCTCGCCATCCTGCCCGACGACCCGGCGAATTCGGTGGACAACGCGACCCTCGGACCCGACACGGAGTTCGTCGTCGCGCAAGTGGACTGGGGGAGGCTGGCGGGATTGAAGGTTAGAGGCTAGAGGTTAGATGACAACTGCCAACACATCGTGGACCGATTTTACTGCCAACACATCGTAGACAAC
>CAZEJA010000147.1:0-7417 GCA_964512215.1 uncultured Planctomycetaceae bacterium | reverse complement strand
GACGAGTCGACGTACGACACGATCATCTGCCCGATTCCCGCCAGGCCGTAGTGGCATCATCGGCATCATCTATCCTATTGCACCATGGGGCGGTCCGATCCGGGCCGCCCCATGTGTTTCACCCGAGCGGACAGGCCGTGCGGGGGGGCAAAATTCATCGCGTGATCTCGTGCAGGCCCGTCGCGGGAATGCTATCCTCTTAGAAGGTTAGAAGATGCGGGCAGAACGCCTGAAATGCCCGAAATGCCCTCCGGGGCGAGGAAACCAGACGTGGAACTGAGTGTAACGGTAGAGAATCCGCAGCGTGCGGCGGATCTGTTCGGTCCCGCGGATCGGCATCTGAAGATGATCCGCGAGACGCTGGACGTGCAGATCTTCGCGCGCGAAGGGCAGGTCAAGGTGACCGGAGCGGCGAGGAACGTCTCCCGCGCCGCGGCGGTCATTGAGCGCCTCCAGCGGGCGATCCGGCGCGATCAGCCGATCAACGTCGCAGCCGTCACCGAGGCCATCAGCGCCGCGGCGGCCAGCGGAGACGCCCCGCCCGCCGACTGTCTCGACGTGTACATTCCCGGGCAGCTCGTCCGCGCGAGGACGCCCGGGCAGCGCCGGTATATCGAAGCGATGCGTTCGCGCGACCTCGTGTTCTGCACGGGCCCGGCCGGCACGGGCAAGACGTACCTGGCCGTCGCGTTCGCGGTGCACCTGCTCAAGCATCACCAGGCGAAGCGTCTGATCCTGGTCCGCCCCGCGGTCGAGGCGGGGGAGAAGCTGGGCTTCCTGCCGGGCGACATGCAGGCGAAGGTCAATCCGTACCTGCGCCCGCTGTTCGACGCGCTGCACGACATGATGGAGTATGACCAGATCCGCCGCTTCATGGTCAACGACCTCATCGAGGTCATTCCGCTGGCGTTCATGCGCGGGCGAACGCTGAACGATTCCGTGATCATCCTGGACGAGGCGCAGAACACGACGGCGTCGCAGATGCTGATGTTCTTGACCCGGATGGGGCACGGGGCGAAGATGATCGTCACCGGCGACGACAGCCAGATCGACCTGCCGGAAGACGTGCCCAGCGGGCTGCTGGACGCCGAGAAGCGCCTGCGAGGCATCAAGGGACTGTCGGTGGTCCGCCTGGCGCGTCAGGACATCGTCCGTCACCGGCTGGTGCAGAACATCGTCGAGGCCTACGCCAGGAACCAGAAGAAGCCCCATGCGGCGGACGGCGAGCAAGACTAGCCGTCGGCGGGGCATCCGGACCGGGAGCCTATCGAGCCCATGTGGCCGTTCAAGAAAAAGGTGAAGCAGCGGCGCCTGGAGGTCCGCAAGAAGGCCCAGGCCGTCCGTCCGTTTCGCTGGAAGCGGTTCCGCGAGGCCGGCGGGGTCGCGTCCGTGCTGCTGGCGGCGGTCTGCTACCTGGGCGCCGGGGCGATGGACGCCTGGCCCCCCAACCCGCTGCCGTATCGCATCGGGCAGTACGTTCCGGGCGACATCTACGCCCGCGTGGGGTTCGAGATCCCCTCCCCGGAGCGCCGGGAGGAGATGATCAAGAACGCCCGGCGCGAGACGCCGGCCACGTTCCGCCTGGACGAGACCCGCCTCAAGGCGATCGTGGGCGAGCTGAACGCGCTGCCGGACACGCTGCAGGCCGCCACCCAGCCCGACGACCTGGACGAGACGCTCCGCACGCGCTTCGGCCTGACCGAGGCGAAGGACCTGAAGGCCTGGTCCGCGCTGGCCCAGCCGGCCAAGCGGGAGAAGTACGCCGAGCAGCTCCGCCGCCTGGAGACGCGCCTCCGCCAGACGTTCGTCGTGCCCGCCCAGGAACTGGCCGATCAGAAGGCCCGCGGGGCGACCGCCTTCACAGCCGAATCCGGCGCGGGGACGAAGGAGCGGAGCATCTACAGCCTCATCGCCCTGGACGAGACCGATCGCATCGAGGCCGAGGCCACGCGCCTGTTTCGAAGTACGGGAAGGGGCTTCCCGCCCGGAATCGAAACGTACCTGCGGGTCGCGTTGAGCGAAGCGCCGCTCTACGCCTTCGACGCCACGGCCAGCCAGGAGGCGCTCAACGAGGCGCTCCACGCCATCGACGCCGACCCGCCGACCCACGACTACGCAGCGGGGGAACGCCTGGTCCGTCGCAGCCGGCGCGACGGCGAGGTCGGCGCCGTCGGGCTGAGCGAGGAGAAGTACCACGTCCTGCGGAAGGAGCACGAGACCTACTGCCGCGTCGAAGGGCTCGACCGCTTCCCGGGCCTGCTGATGACTCTCGGCGGGCGCGCGGGCCTGCTGCTGCTCGTGTTCGTGCCCCTGTGCATCTATGTCGCACGCTACCAGCCTCGCATCGTGAGCAACCACTGGCGCGGGCTGGCCCTGGCGTCCGTCCTGCTCCTGATGCTCGCGCTGAACCGCGCGATGATCACCGTGCTGCAGCTCAATCCCCACGTCGCCGTCCTGCCCGTCATCACCGGCGCCATTGTGCTGACCATCGCCTACGATCAACGCTTCGCGCTGGCCGTCGGGGCGGCGATGGCGATTCTCGTGGTGCTGCAGCTCCGCACGAGCATGGACATCTTCGTCGTCCTGCTCGTCGCGACGGCCGCAACGATCTTCCAACTCCGCGAAATCCGCACGCGCAGCAAGCTCATCGAAGTCGCCGGCGTGACGGCCGTGCTCGTCGCGATCACCGTGGGCCTGCTGGGCCTGGCCCACGCCGTCCCGTGGCGATTCGTGGCGCTCGACATGCTCTGGGCGGGCATCACGGCCGTGCTGGTGGGCTTCCTCGTGCTGGGCATCCTCCCGGGCATCGAGCGGATGTTCGGCGTGGCGACCAGCATGACCATGCTGGAATGGTGCGACGCGTCCAAGCCCCTGCTCAAGCGATTGGCCATGGAGGCGCCGGGGACCTACAACCACTCGCTGCAGCTCGGCACGATGTGCGAAGCCGCCGCCGAGACCGTCGCCGCCCGCGGCCTGCAGGCGCGCGTCGGGGCCTACTACCACGATATCGGGAAGATCGTCAAACCCGACTACTTCGTGGAGAACCAGGGCTCCGCGACGAGCAAGCACGAGAAGCTCTCGCCCGCGATGAGCCTGCTGATCATCATCGGGCACGTCAAGGACGGGCTGGAGATGGCCCGCGAGTACGGGCTGCCCAAGGTCCTGCACGAGTTCATCGCGACCCATCACGGGACCACGCTGGTGCAGTACTTCTACCAGGTAGCCACCGAGCAGCGAAAGGACGACAAGGACCGCGCGCCCGATGAGGTCGAGTTCCGCTACCCGGGCCCCAAGCCCCAGTCCAAGGAAGCGGCCATTCTCATGCTCGCCGACGCGGCCGAGTCGTCCGTCCGCTCCATGAGCGAGCCCACCCCCGGACGCATCGAGAACCAGGTCCACGCCATGGTCAGCCGTCGCCTCATGGACGGGCAGCTCGACGAGTGCGAACTCACGCTCAAGGAGGTCCACCAGATCGAGGCCTCCCTCGTCAAGAGCCTCCGCGGCGTCTACCACGGGCGGATCACCTACCCCACGCCCACCGGCGAGAAACCCTCGGCCGCGGAGCGGATCGTGGACCAGCCGCCGGCGGTTGAGGAGCAGCCGGGCGACCCGGACGTGCAGGGGGGCGATGAGAATGGAACGGATGAGGTGAGAGGGTAGAGGTTAGAGGTGAGGGGGCGTCAGCATTTCAACTTCTGTACCGTTTCCGCGTAGGGCTCGGGCGACTTCCTGATTCCCAGCGCCACGATCACCCCGGCGGCGAACAGGAGGACGAAGTGCAGGAAGACCGCGCCGTAGGCCTCGGTCATGTTCTTCCAGTGTTCCCCGTCGGCCTCTGGGCCGCCTGCGATCCTCGCGAAGAGCTTGACCGCTTCCGTCCGCGACAGCCAGACGCACAGACCGGCCGCGAGCAGCAGCAGGAACGCCGTCCACCGTCGCGCGTTGGACATGCGTCCGTGGGCCAACCCCTGCCAGATCGCCACCGTCGCCAGCAGGAGGATTCCCGCGTGGTGGTCCCACGTCCGCTGGTTCATCAGCAGCATGGCCGTCACGACGAGCCCGTAGTGCAGGGCGCGTCGCCCGTCGTCGCGGGGCAGTTTCCGCCAGCCGATCGACCACGCCATCAGCGCCAGGATGAGCACCTGGCCGCCTTGGACGATCCGCTTGACGGTCGGTTCGCTCAGCGACGCCACCGCGATCCACCCACGCTGCGGGTGCGTGCCGTACACGTGGTCATCCGGGTTCCAGAAGATGTCGCCGTTGGGGCTGGGTTCGGCGAACAGGTACCGCCCCGCCACGCCGGGCAGCGACTGGTTGATGTGGATGGGATACCACGCGCCCTTGACCAGTCCCGGGACGATCAGGTTGTTCAGCCACGTGCGCGTGAGGACCGCATACCGTTCAGGACCGACGGCTGCGCCGGGAATCACGACGGCGAACAGGACCGTCGCGATCACCACGCCCGTCAGGAGCTTCCAGTTCCGCTGGTACAGCCAGTAGAGCACGAACAGGGCGGGGGTCATCTTCAGGCAGATCGCCACCGTCAGGGCCGCCCCGGCGCCGAGGTCGCGCCCGCGCCGGTACAGCCACAAGTGCAGTACGATCGCAAACAGTACGAACGAGTTGGTGTTGCCGTGCTGGATGTCGCCGACGATCAGCAGCGCCGTCCAGAGCATCGCGAGCCCGAGCACCCAGTCGGGAATCCGGCGTCGGCCATGTCCGGCGAGTCGGGCGGCCATCAGGAGCGACGCGATCAGCGCGGCGACCTTCAGCACGTTAAACGTCAGCGCCATCACGGGCACGGACAGGTAGGCGAACGGGCTCAGCAGCAGGACGGTGAAGGGCATGTTCGGATGCAGGCGCTTGGTCCCGACGTCGTCGTTCTTCTCGCCGTAGTTGCGGTAGATGTTCTTGCCCGCCCAGAACTCGTGGACCGCGCTGCGCCAGCGTCCGATCGCGCCCTTGTGCGACTTGACGCCCACCTGGTCGGCCTTGGCGAGCCTCCGCGCGGTGCTGATCTGGAAGCCGACCACCGGGGCGATGAAGATGCCCGCCAGCAGCACGTAGCCCGCGATGCGGGCGGCGGTGATGCGCCCGCGGGTCCGCGGATCGCTCGGCGCGGGGCTCGCGTACGGCAGCAACCCACCGGGATTGTCGTCATGGGACTCCATGGGCGCGACACTGTACCCGCTTGCCGCGGCGCACGCCAGCGCGATGTCCCGCTCTTGTGCGGCGGCGGGATGACGGGTGCCACCTTCAAGCGGAGCGCAGCGCAGCTTGTGGGTGCTCGTCATCGACTCGTGCTGCTCCGGGTGGGCCCTATGGACGCGGGCCTGGCCCCTGAGCACCCACAAGCTCCATCCCGACTTCATCGGGATTTCGCTTGAAGGTGGCCCCCGTGCGTGGGAGTTGTGCGGCGGGGGACGGACTGCTACGCTGTCGACATGCCGAAGCGATCGCATCCCGATGTGACGATCTCCTCCGACCAGCGGGCCATGCCCGCGCCGCGGAAGAAACTCACGGAGGCCATCGAGTTCGTCTGCCGCGCTGAAGATGCCGACGTGGCGGCCGTCGACGTCGCCATCGTCACCGCCCGGCGCATCGCTGCCCTGAACCGCCGCTGGCTGCGCCATGCGGGCTCGACCGACGTGCTGAGTTTCGACCTGACCGGTCCCGGCGACGAGGGGCTGGTCGCTCAGATCGTAGTCTGCGCCGACGTGGCCGTCCGGGAGGCGCGCCGCCGCGGGCACTCGCCGCAGCGGGAGTTGCTGCTCTACGCTGTCCACGGGCTGCTGCACCTGATCGGCTACGACGACACCACGCCCCGCAAGGCCCGGCGGATGCGGGATCGGCAGGAGGAACTGCTCGACGCGTTCGCCGCGGCCCGCCGGCGGAAGTGACCGTCCCTTCGGATCACGCCGTCCCGTATTCGGCGTAGGCGGTCGGGGGTTCGGCCTTGGCGACCACGCCCAGAGTCACTCGATTGGCTTTGCCTCGCAGAAGTGTCCGGGCGGCCTCGTTGGCGGTCGCGCCGGTGGTGGTCACGTCGTCGACCAACAGGACGATCGCCCCGGCCAGCCCCACGCCCCTGCGGAGGGCGAACGCGCGGCGGACGTTCTCCAGTCGCTTCGTTCGCGAGAGGCTCGTCTGCGGCGGCGTGTGGCGGATACGGAGCAGGTCGTCGCTGACGGGCAGGTCCAATTCGCCCGCCACCGCGCGGGCCAGCACGCCCGCGTGGTCGTATCCGCGGGAGAGACGCCGTCGCCAGTGCATCGGCACGGGCAGGATGACGTCGAGCGGGTCGTCGCCGCAGGCCGTCGCGACGGCTTGGGCGAGCAGCTTGCCCAGGGAGCGGCGCATGAGTTCGCGCCGGCGGAACTTCAACTCGCGGATGACTGTTCGCAGCGGTCCGGTGTACGGGCCGAGCCGCACGACGCGGGACCAGCGGGGGAGCGGGTCGGGGCAAGCCCAGCAGCCGTCTTCGCGAACGGGGATGTTCGGTCCGATTGTCGCACCGCAGCGGGGGCAGTAGGGCAGGGCGACGAGCGACAGCACCTTCCGCCCGCACGCCTCGCAGAGCCCGCCCACCTCGACGTGCCCGCCTTCGCAAGCGGCGCAGACGTTCGGAAGCAGCAGGCCGGCCGCGCCGCCGGCGACGGCGCGAACGCCGCGGAAGATCGCTCCGGTCCAGGCATTCATGGGTGCATGGAAGGTGTCAGGGACTTGCGGCGGATGCAGTAGGTGTCGCGGAGGATGCGGACCTGCCAGACCCGCAGATCCTGCTCGGCCGCCATGTCCACGGTCGGCAACGTCGGCAGCACGACGGTGAGCACCTCCGCGATGCCCTTGTTGATCAGCAGAAACGCCAGGCTTTCGTCGTGCAGCCGGGGGGTGAACATCAGCCCGTCCAGCGTCTGCAGATCGCCCGCCGCCAGCAGGGCCGTCAGCCCCCGACGCTGGGGGAACTCGCCCAGGCTCATCAACTGGCGGATCTCATCGAGCTGCTTGTCGTCGCCCAGGATCAGCAGGGCGCAGCGGTAGGCGCCGCGGACGTACGGGTCGTCCTCGCCGCCGCGGGGGCCGCCCACGAGGCGGGACGTGATCCGCCGGCGGGCGGCGGCTTTCTGCTCGTCGGATCGCGCCGACAGGGCCAGCAGCATCGCACCGGCCGACCGCTCGTTGTCGTTGTAGACCCGCTCGGCGAGCGGGGCGTCCAGGGCGGGCAGCATCTCCAGGCCCAGGTCGAACGCCCGCGCCTCCCCGCTGCGCCCGAGACGCCACGCGACGTAGTCTCCCGGCAGCGTCGACCGGTCGGCGCAGACGTTGCGGACGTACTGGGCGGCAGGGGCGTCCTTGAGGCGCCACAGCGATACCGCCGCCGCGGCGGAGGCCATCGGGGTCGTCAGATGTCGAGGCA
>CAZEJA010000146.1:0-7441 GCA_964512215.1 uncultured Planctomycetaceae bacterium | reverse complement strand
ATTCGGACCAAACCGATCCCCGCGAAGAACTCCGCGAAAGCCGGCTTGGACATTGCTGCGCCATTGCCCCCGACAGAGAGCCTGTATCTGTGCTGCCCCAGTCGTTCCAGTTCCAGAGTATCCCCTGCAACAACATGGTGATGTTTGAAGAACGCCCTGACCCAAGACCGCCCCCGGAACTCGCGACGAGGTTGCCCTGTCTTGGAGTCCAGGGCGATGTCTGTCTCGATGGTCCTCGCAAGACCATCAAGTTCGATGCTGATGGTTGCCCCTGTGGCGCCTTTCGCCCGGTTGGGGGCTCCATAGCAGTCGGGAGGGAAGAAATCGTGATGGCCCGTGATGGAGATGTGGGAATTGCGCAGGTTGCCGGCCGTCACACGGATGAGTCGTTTCCTGCCGTCATTCTTCCCAGACATCGGGATCTCCTCGGGAGGCACCCACTAACAGATCGTGCCCACATTCTAGCCTGTTCCTTTCATCCCCGCAATCAACTCCCTGCTCGTTGGCGCCGGTTGAGAGCCTCTTTTGCGCGTAGGGGAATGCGTGCGTCCTCACAGAGCGCGCCGTACAATCACGTTGCAGTGACAGTCCAGGCGTACGTGGTATGAGGAAAGGATCGAGATCATGTGTTGGAGTTGGTTGACGATTGCGGTGGCGGCGTTGCCGGTGGTGATGATGGCGGCGAAGGCGGGGGATGAGGCGTGGGTCAAGTACGACGGCTTCGATGGGCCCGGCGGGGGCAAGCGGGTCGTGCTGATCTCGGGCGATGAGGAGTATCGCTCGGAAGAGGCGCTGCCGCAGTTGGGGAAGATCCTCGCGAAGCACCACGGCTTCACGTGTACGGTGCTGTTCGCAATCGACCCGGACACGGGCGAGATCGACCCGAACGAGCAGTCGAACATTCCCGGGCTGGAGGCGCTGGCGGAGGCGGACCTGATGATCATCGCCACGCGCTTCCGCGACCTGCCGGATGCACAGATGAAGCACATCGACGCGTACGTCCGGGCAGGCAAGCCGATCATCGGCATGCGGACGGCGACGCACGCGTTCAAGATCAAGCAAGGCAAGACGTACGCGAAGTACAGCTTCCGCAGCAAGGCGTGGGACGGCGGGTTCGGCAGGCAGATCCTGGGCGAGACGTGGATCGCGCATCACGGCGCCCACGGCAAGGAGAGCACGCGCGGCGTGATTGCGCCGGGCGCGAAGGACCATCCGATCGCCCGCGGCTGCGACGACATCTGGGGCCCGACCGACGTCTACAAGGTTCGCCTGCCGCTGCCGGGCGACAGCAAGCCGATCGTGCTCGGGCAGGTGCTGAAAGGCATGAAGCCGACCGACCCGCCCGTCGCGGGCGCCAAGAACGCCCCGATGATGCCCGTCGCCTGGACGCGGACGTACAAAGGCGAGTCGGGCAACGCCGGGCGCGTGTTCACGACCACCATGGGCGCCGCGACGGACCTGTCCAGCGAAGGCGTCCGCCGCATGCTGGTCAACGCCGCCTACTGGTGCGTCGGGCTGGAGGACAAGATCCCCGCGGCCGCCAAGGTCGACCTCGTCGGCGAGTACAAACCCCTGCCCTTCGGCTTCAAGAAGTTCAAGAAGGGCGTGAAGCCTGCGGATCATGCCATGAAGTAATCGGGTACCAAGTACCGGTAACCGGGAAACTCCGTAAGAAGGAGAACTGTGATGGATGCACGCCGAGTGTGGGGCGGAGTTCTGGTCGGTCTGGTTGCAGGAGCGTGTCTGGCTGTTCCCGCGCGTGGCGCGGAGGGTGATGACGTTGAGCAGCGGCTGAAGGCGGCGCTGGAGCGATACCCGCAGGCGGACGCCAACGGGGACGGCAAGCTGACGGTCGAAGAAGCAAAGGCGTTCCGGGCGAAGATGCAGGCGAAGCGCGCCGCCAAGGGCGGCAAGACCGGCGGGGCGACCAAGGCGCCGTCGGGCATTGACGCTTCGCTGGGGGGCGGGGAGGCGCCGATTCCCAAGACGGGCACGTTCCGCGTGTTCATCCTGTCGGGGCAGTCGAACATGGTCGGACAGGGACAGGCGAGCGAGCTGCCGGAGGACCTCCGCAGGCCGCACGACCGCATCCGCATCTGGTGCGGGGGGACGTGGCAGTCCCTGGTGCCCTCGCGCCGGTTCGGGCCGGAGGTGTCGCTCGCTCGCGAACTCGCCAAGGCCTGGCCGGACGACACGATCGGCATCATCAAGGTCGCCATCGGCGGGACGGGGATTCTCGCGTTCGTGCCCGACTGGAAGAAGGAACACGCCGACCGCACCAGGGACGGGCACAAAGGCCCGCTCTACAAGCGGATGACGGAGTGCGTCGACGCCGCCCGGAAAGTCTCGACGTTCGAGGTGGGCGGCTTCGTCTGGAAGCAGGGCGGCAAGGACGGCAAGGCCGGCGGGGCGTCGAAGGACTACCTCACGCACTTCCGCAGTATCGTCGAGGGCCTGCGCAAGGACACGGCCACGCCCGAGATGCCCGCCTTCGTCAGCACGTACATGTCGAAGGCCGACCTGGAGAAGTACATCGCCTCGCCCGAATACAAGGCCCGTTTCGGCAAGGGTCGCCCGGGCATGCTCGACGTGCTCCGCGCCCACAACGACGCGGCCGAGAAGATCCCCCACTGCCGCACCGTGGTCCACGGCAAGCTGCCGATGCGCCCCGACGGCATCCACTTCAACACGGAAGGTCAGTTGAAGCAGGGGCAACTCATCGCCAAGGCGATTCTGGCGTATCGCGCGGAGAAGGCGAAGAAGGAGTAGGGGCAGGGCGCGTACCCGTCCACGCGTCCCGCGAAGCCGGGCATTCACCCAGCGGGCGCAGCCGCTGGGCATGGGCGAGCGCCGGCGCGTCAGGGCTTCTTGGCGACGGTGCGGGCGCCGACGATCTCGAACGGGATGGCGGGAAGGGCGCCGAGCGTAACGCGGCGCTTCTTGCCCGTCGGCTTGCCGGCCTTGTTCTTCGCCTGCCACATCGTGGACGCGTTGACGATCAGGTTGCCCTTGAGCCCGGGCTTGGCTGCCTTGGCGTCGACGCCCAGCGTGATGGACAACCCCTTCGAGTCGGGCGAGGTCTTCTTGATCGTCACGCCCTCGGGGGGTTCGCTCAGCTCCAGTTGCACCTGCCTCAGGAACGGGCCCCCGGGCCCGCTGATGCGAACGGTCCCGGTCCCGCCGGCGGGAAGCTTCACGGGCACCTTGCCGACGACGGCCAGCGGTGCCCCGTACCGCCTGCTGCCGCTTACCGCGACGATCCAGTCATCCGACACGACGAGATGGCGCCACAGGAACGCCTGCATCATGTCTTCGGCCGGGGCGGCGGTCCGGCGGACCTGCTTGCCGGCGATCGTCGCGACGCCCTCCATGCGGAGCGAGACGGGCCGCGACGAGCCCGACTGCGGAACGGTCAGCGTCATCCGCACCTTCTCCTGCCCGGCGGGAATCCAGCCGCCGCCCAGGGAGAAGCCCTTGGCCGTGTCGCCGGCGAGTCTCAACGAGATCTTCCCGTCGAAGTCGTCCTTGCGCAGGGCGTAGACGGTAATCGGCACGCTCATGCCCGCGCGGGCGCTGATGCTGGAGGGCACGACGCGCAGCGCGAAGTCCGGGCGCTTGCGGCTGATCCGCAGGCGATAGGAGTGCGCGCTGCTGCCCTTCTGCTGCGTGTCGCCCAGATGGACCAGGTACGTCCCGTCGGCGGGCAGCGTGAAGCTCACGCGGGAGTCCGCATGGTGCGTGATCAGCCCGGCGCCCTTGTCCACGTAGTCGTCGTTGACGGCCAACTGCCTGCCGGCCGCGTCGGTCAACTTCAGCAGCGAGTCCAGGGGCGACTCCAGGCGCCGCGCGTGGACTTCCGCGATGATCTGTTCGCCCTTGCGGCCGTGGAAGCTGAAGATGTCCCAGTCGCCGCCGCGGCCGATGCGCCCGTTGACGATCGTCGGAAGCCGGACCGCGTGAGCGGTGGACGTCCCGTTGTTCGGCTCCTTCTCCAGGCACTCCGGCAGCGTGTCCAGGGCGAACGGCAGGCGGTTGGAGTGGTGCTTGCCCTTGAGCACGGAGACGGGGAAGATGCCGGGCTCTTCGTTGGTGACGTGCATCGTCAGCGCGTCCATCGGGAGGTTCCACCCCTGGAGTTTCACGTCCGTCGCCTCGCCGATCCGCCCGCCCATGGGGAACACGCCCGTGACGAAGGGCATCTCGCCCAGCACGATGCGGTAGACGAAGTCCTCGCGCCCGCGAAAGATGGAGTCCTTGATCTCGAGGGTATACTCGCCGTCGGCGGGGACCTCGTAGTAGATGACCGGGTCGGGATGGAACCGGAAGTCGTCCGTGTAGGCCAGTTCCCTGCCCTTGGCGTCGTAGAGCGTCAACGTCGCCTGGAACCAGCCCGGAACGGCGTCGGCGAGGTAGGGAACCAGCTCCCGCGCGCTGACGGCTGCGACGAGGCGCATGCCTTTGCGGGCCTTGAAGCGGAAGCGGTCGACGTCGCCGGGCATGACCTGCCCATTGAGGATGACCGGCAGCGTGGAGGCCGCGGCGGCGGTCTTGTCGTTGGGCTCCTTCTCCAGGACCTCCGTATCCTGCCCAACGTGGAAGTAGATCGGGTTCGTGATTCCGAGAGACGTCTTGAGGCGCAGTTCGCGCTCGCCGGGCTCGGCGTCCTTGGCGAACGTCAGCTTCATCAACACCATCTCGGCGATCTGATCGTTCGGCTGGCGCTTGGGGTCGTTCTGCTTCTTCTGCAGATCCATGAACTTCCCAATCGTCATTTCCTTGATCTTGATGGAGTTGGCGAACGCCTCAAAGTCCTTGGCGAGTGCGGCCATGTTGCCTCGGTAATCCGTCGGCCCGGGGCCTCTCTTCACTACCTTGTGCTTCTTCTGCAACTCCCGGAGCTTCTGGCGCAGTTTATTCAACTGGCCGCGCGACACGGGGCGGATGTGCTTGACGATCGTCGCGGTCACGCCCCGCCCGGAGATGTGCGCAGCGGACACGCCGCTGAGGTACTGCCCGCCGACCGTCACCTGGATCGCGGCGCCCTGGCGCCCGCCGGCTGGATAAATGTACCCGATGTGCGGGGTCTGCTGCGCCCGCGCAGCCGGAAGGGCCACGAAGAGAATCGCCAACCCCGCCGCCACATGCCATCCCGTGAGCCTGCTCATGGTGAACTCCGTCGCTTACATGATTTCCTTGAGGCGCCCGCCCATCTCGTAGCCTTCCGCCTTGGTGGGCGAGACGCGGAGGGGCAAGCCCTCCGGGTTCGGCAGCGTTGCGGTCGTGTCGATGCCCAGCAGGTCGTACATGCTGGCGATCAGGTCGCACGGGTAGACCGGGCGATCCTTCACGCGCTCGCCCTTGGCGTCCGAAGCGCCGACGACCTGGCCGCCCTTGAAGCCGCCGCCGGCGACCACGGACGAGAAGACGTGACCGTAATGACTCCGCCCGCCGTTCCAGGGGGCCTTCCACTGGACCTTGGGCCCGCGCCCGAACTCGCCGCTCCACCAGACGATCGTGCTGTCCAGCAGCCCGCGATCCTTGAGGTCCTGCAGCAGCGTCGCCATCCCGCGGTCCAGTTGCGGCATCTGACGGCGCATGGACTCGAAGTGCTTCTTGTGCGTATCCCACCCACGGTAGTTGATCGTGATGTAGGGCACGCCGCGCTCGACCAGGCGCCGCGCGACCAGGCAGGACTGCCCGAACGTGGTCCGCCCGTAGGATTCCCGCAGCTCCGCCTTCTCGTCCGAGACGTCGAAGACCTTGCCCGCGTCGCCGAGGATCAGGTCGTAGGCCTTCTCCTCGGATTTCGCGTTCTCCGCGATCCGCGGATCGTTCTTCATGGCGTTCCGCAGCGCGTCGAGTTCCTGCAGCAGGCCGCGCCGGGACTTCTGGCGATCCCGGGTGATGCCCGGGGCGGCGACGCCTTCGACGAGGAACGGCGGCCTGCCCGGATCGCCGCCGGTGGCGAAGGGCTTGTAGCGCGAGCCCAGGAAGCCGGCCTCGGAGAACCGCCCCTGCGGGCGCGTCAGCACGATGTACGGCGGGATCAGGCCCTTGTAGCCCGCTTCGTAGCCCTTGTAGAGCGACACGACGGCGCCGACGCACGGGTAGACGTCCCGTCCGCCCGGCTTACGACCGGTCTGGGTCAAGTAGGACGCCGTCTCGTGGGCGAACACGCCGTGGGTCATGCTGCGGATGATGGAGTACTTGTCCGCCTGCTTGGCCAACTGCGGCAGCAACTCGCCGATCCGGATGCCCTTGACGTTCGTCGCGATGGGGCTCTTGAGCGGACCGGTGTAGTCGTTGCCCGCGCCGGGCTTGGGGTCGAACGTGTCCAGGTGCGCCGGACCGCCCCACATCCAGATCTGGATGACCGACTTGGCTTTCCCGGGGCGGACCTTGGCCGCCGAGGCGGTCGAGCCCATCTGGCTGCCGAGCGCAAGAGCGCCCGCGCCGACGGCGCTGCCGCGCAACACGTCCCGTCGATTCATCGCCCCGCCGCTCGTCCTCACATCCGAATTCCGCTGCGTATTCATGCTGTCACCTTCTCCTGCGGGCGCCCCGGCCGTCCATGCGCCAGGACGGCCGACGTCGCGCCGGTCGTATGGTCTAGTGTCGGTACAGGAACTCCGTGCTGTTGAACAACGCCCACGCCAGGTCGATCAGGCCCGTGCCCGGCTTCCCTTTCGCCGCCTTGGACGACTGGGCGTACTTGGTCACGATCTTCAACTCCTCCGCCGTCGGGTAGCGGGAGAGAATCGTCAGGTACAGGTTGTTGATCGTGCCCCGAGGGTCCCTGCTGCCGCCGTAGTACAGGGAGCGGAGCTTGGGGCTCTTCTCGATCTTGTCGCGGATGTGGCTGGAGTTCAGCAGGTGCAGACGCTGAGCGGCCGAGGGGTTGTTGTTCCGCTCGGACTCCAGACCCGTGTCCCGCGGCGGGCGGCCGAACATCTCCAGGAACGGGCTCGTGATGCTGCCGTCCGGCAGCGCGATGGAGCGCTCGTCTTCCGGGATGAACGTGAAGGGCTCGGGGATGCGACTTTCGTATTTCTCCGTCGTGCCGGTGATCTGGCAGAGCGCGTCGATCAGCACCTCCGCGCCCAGGCGGCGGATGCCGTAGTGCGCGAAGTTCGCCTCGCCCTTGACGTGTTTCATGCGCGGAATCGACGAAAGCTGGTACGTCTGCGACGTCAGGATCATCCGGAACAGGTGCTTCATGTCGTACCCGGACTTGATGAACTCCGTCTCCAGCAGCGCCAACAGGCTGGAGTTCACGGGCGGGTTGTCGGGGTGGATGTCGTCCGGCTCGTGGATGATCCCGCGCCCCATCAGCCAGTACCACATGCGGTTGACGATGTTGCGGGCGAACCACGGATTCTCCGGCGTGATCAGCCAGTCCGCAAAGACCACGCGCGGGTCCTTCGTGGGCGAGAGCTTCACC
>CAZEJA010000145.1:788-7488 GCA_964512215.1 uncultured Planctomycetaceae bacterium | reverse complement strand
GCCTGGCGATCGGGGAGAGCTGGGAGTTGGCCGATCTGGTCGAGGGGGTCAGTGTGGTTGCGAACGGGCCCGATGCGGGTGCGACGCTGACGGAGTTGACGGGGCGGCTGGGGGCGCGGTTGCTGGGCGGGGCGGCGGCCATGCCGGATGGGCGGTTCCCGCTGCTGCTGAAGCTGCTGGACGCCAACGACATCCTCTCGCTGCAGGTGCATCCCGACGCCGACGCGGTGGCGGCCATCGGGGGCGACGCTGCCCTGAAGACCGAGTGCTGGTACATCTGCGAGAGTCGCGACGGCATCATCTACAAGGGCTGCTTGCCCGACGTCAGCTCCGAGATGTTCCGCAACGCCATCGAAACCGACCTCGTCGAGCAGGTCGTGCAGCGTTATGACGTCGCTGACGGCGACTTCCACTACCTGCCCGCCGGGACGGTCCACGCGCTAGGCGCGGGCGTCGTGGTCGCGGAGGTGCAGACGCCGTCCGACACGACGTACCGCGTGACCGACTGGGGCCGGGGTCGCGAGATTCACGTGGATCGCTCGATGCAGTGCATCCACTTCGAGCCGGCCGACGACGAGGCGCCCGGGGCGGAAGGCGAGACACTGCTGGTCACCGAGTTCTTCACCGTCGCCCGGCGGGTGCTGGCGGGGGGGGGACGGTTGTCCTGCCCGACCGGGCGATGCACGGCGCTGATGTTCCTCGAAGCCGACGCCGGCGCGACCGTGCGTCACGGCGGCGACGTCGAGCCGGCCGTATCCGTGCGGGCGGGCGACACCGTGCTGCTGCCCGCTGACCTGGATTCGCCGATCATCGACGCGGCCGGCTCGTGCGAGTGGCTGGAGATCGTCCTTCCGGAGGCATGATGGCCAAGACGCGTATCCAGAAAGTCCTTGCCGAGGCGGGCGTCGCGTCCCGCCGGGCGTCCGAGCAGATGATCCTCGACGGGCGGGTCGACGTGAACGGCAAGCTCGTCACGGAGCTTCCGTGCTTCGTGACGCCCGAGGACCGCATCCGCGTCGACGGGCAGCGACTGAAACGGACCGCGTCGTCGAAGAAGGTGTACTACCTGCTGAACAAGCCGCGGGGCGTGGTCTGCACGCAGAGCGACCCGCAGGGGCGGCGGAGGGCGGCGGACCTGATCGACGCCGGCGGCGAGCGCGTCTACTGCGTCGGGCGGCTGGACGTCGACAGCACGGGGCTGATCATCCTGACCAACGACGGCGAGTTCACGCAGCACATGACCCACCCCAGTCACGGCGTGGAGAAGACGTACGTCGTGGAGATTGCCGGCGCGTTGACGGCCGAGAACATTGAGAAACTCAAGAGCGGCCTGTACGTCGCGGGGCGCCGCACGCGCGGGGCGAAGATCAAGGTCCTCCGCCGCGCCCCGACGCGCAGCCTGCTGGAGATCCGCATCTCTGAGGGGCGGAACCGGCAGGTCCGGCGGATGCTGGCGTCGCTGGGCTGCAAGGTGCGGAAGCTGAAGCGTGTGGCCATCGCGGGGATCACCGACCGGGGCATCAAGATCGGACGATACCGGATGCTGAAGGCGGGCGAGGTCCGCAAGCTCCGCAACGCGGGCCGCGACGACAAGAAAGGAAAACGGGAGAAGCGACATGGCGGATGAGCATCATTTCCTGGCGCTGGACCTCGGCGCCGAGAGCGGACGCGGGATTCTCTGTACGCTGCGGGAAGGCAAAGTGGAGATGGAGGAACTGCACCGCTGGCCGAATCGGCCGGTGCGGATGGGCGGCACGCTCTACTGGGACTTCCCGTTCCTGTTCGCCGAGATCGTCGAGGCGTTGAAGATCGCCACCGGGCGGAGCGAGACGCTCTCGGGCATCAGCGTCGACACGTGGGGCGTGGACTTCGGGCTGCTCGGCAGCGACGACAAGCTGCTGGGCAACCCCGTGCACTACCGCGACGGGCGGACCGAGAACATCCACGTCTACTCCAACCCCACAATGACGCAGGAGGAAATCTTCGCGGCCACCGCCTACGAGCCGTGGGCGATCAGCTCGCTGTTCCAGATGCTCGCGATGCAGCGCGATGGAAGCCCGCTGCTGGAGGCGGGCGGGACGTTCCTGAACATGCCCGACCTGATCAACTACTTCCTGACGGGCGAGAAGGCCTGCGACCGCTCCATCGTCAACACGTCCAATCTCATGGGCACCGACGGCGAGTGGTGCCAGGAAGTGATCAACCGCTTCGGCCTGCCCAAGATGTTCCCGCGACTGATCGAGCCCGCGAGCGTGCTGGCGCCGCTGTCGGAGGACCTCCGGGAGCGCACGGGGCTCGGCGAGATCCCCGTGATCGTCACGTGCGGGCACGACACGTCCGCCGCCGTGGCGGCCGTGCCGGGACAGGGAGAGAACTGGGCCTACCTCAGTTGCGGCACGTGGAGCATCCTGGGCGCCCTGATCGATCAGCCCGTCGCGACCCCGCGCTGCCTCGAACTTGGCTTCACCAACGAATACACGATCGGCGGATGGTACCTGGGGCGGAACATCCTGGGGCTGTGGCTGGTGCAGGAACTGAAGCGCAAGTGGGACACGCCGCGCGATCCGTGGGACTACCCGCGCATGACGGCGGAGGCGGAGCAGGCGGACTCGACGGCCCTGGTGGACTGCGCGGACGACTCTCTGATGGCCCCCGCGGACATGGAGGAGGCCCTGCAGAAGTTGATCGCCGACAGCGGCCAGACCGCACCGGCCACGCGCGGTGAACTCGTTCGGTGCGTGCTGGAGTCGCTCGCGCTGGAGTACGAGCGTCGCCTCGAGTCGGTCGGGGAACTGACCGGCCAGCCCCAGCAGACCCTCTACATGGTCGGCGGCGGCATCCACAACAAGCTGCTCTGCCAACTGACCGCCAACGCCTGCGGGATTCCCGTCCACGCCGGCGCCGACCAGTGCACGGCCATGGGCAACGCGCTCGGACAGGCCCTCGCGCTGGGTGTGCTCCGGGACCGCGACGAGATTCGCCAGGTGATGCGGGATTCGTTCGAGGTGACCACCTACGAGCCCCTGGAGCAAGATGCCTGGGGCGCGAAACGGCAAGCCTATGCCGAACTCACGGCAGGGGGGTAGCAGGGGGGGGAAGGCGATTTCCCATTGCCGATTTCCGATTTCCGATTGAGGGGTTCCGGGCAGGCCCTCGTAGATCCTCGGCAATTGGAAATCGCCAATCGGAAATCGGAAATCGATTAACGCATGCGGGCCGCAGCCGTGGGAGGCTGGGGCCCGTCGCTTCCATCGCGGATGAGAAAACGGTATCAAAGCGTCTGTGCGTTGCGGCGTTGACGTGGCGTCCCGCTTGCCGCTCCATCCATACTACGGGCACCCCCGGAAACCGTCAACCCACATTCCGCACGCGATCCTGAGGAATCCTCCGGGGCATCTCGCGGGAGATGATGCGGCCCACGGCAGGCTTGCCGTGGGCTTTACTCCGGCGGGTTGGGCATCGGTGGATGGGCGATTCTCTGTTCGTCCATCCCCGCGATCAGAGGCCCGTGACGCCTCCTGTGAAGCTCTCACACGCTCTCTGAGCGACGATCATCCGCCACGCCGACATCCATACCCCCAAACGCCGCTTGAGCCCATTACGCCCCCTATTGCCCATATCGCACGTCCGATAATATATGTTATGTGACGTTCTGGGCGTCGGGAATGCCTGGAATGGCGGCCTCAGCGGATGCCGGCGGATCAGCGGCCTTCGGGGCTGCTGCCCTCTGGCGGCGTGGGCAGTTCGGGGACGACCTCCAGGCCGAGGTCGGCGATCATCTGGAGGTCTTCGGGCGGCGTCCGTCCCGGCGTGGTCAGGTAGTTGCCGATCAGGCAGCTCGTGGCGCCGGCGTGGAAGATCCAGCTCTGCATGTCGCGGAGGTTGATCTCTCGCCCGCCGGCGACTTTCAGGTCGACCGTCGGCAGGACCAGGCGGAAGACGGCGATGATCGTGAGGATCTCCATCGGCGTCAGCGGCGTGTTGCCGCCCAGCGGCGTGCCGGGGATCGGGTGCAGGAAGTTCAGCGGCACGACGTCCGGGCGAACCCGGTCGCGGAGAGTCACGGCCAGGTCCACGCGATCGGCCCAGGTCTCGCCGAGCCCGAAGATTCCGCCGCAGCAGAGGCTCATTCCCGCTTGGCGGGCGGCGTCCAGCGAAGCCAGGCGGTCGTCATACGCGTGCGTGCTGACGACCTGCGGGTAGAACCGGCGCGAGGTCTCCAGGTTGTGGTTGTATCGCGTGACTCCCGAGGCCGCGAGCGTGCGGGCCTGCTCGGCGGTCACTTCGCCCAGGGACGCACAGATGCGCAAGCCGCTTGCATCCGAAGCGATCGCCTCGGCCGCCGCGACGACGGTGGCCAGATCGTCCGAGGACGGCTTTCGCCCGGAGTTGACGATGCCGAAGCTCCCCGCTCCGTGCCCCCCTGCCTCGCTCGCGGCGGCGCGAATATTATCGGACGTTGTCCGGGAGCCCGCGACCAACGACGTCCCCTGCGAGACGGACTGGGCGCACCAGGCGCAGTCTTCGCTGCATCCCCCGACCTTGCCGGCCGCGATCGAACAGAGCACGACCGCCCTGCCGAACCGCTCGGCGCGCACACGATGAGCCCAGTACAGCAGCGCGTGGGGGTCGCTGCGTCCGGCCTCGACCAGCGACAGGATGTCGTCGCGGCCCAGGCGCTCGCCGGCCCTCAATCGGCGAGCCCCGTCCGCAATACGTTCACTAGCCGGCGTCACAGGCGACTCGATCCGTTGACCTTCCCGGTCGCACCCGCCCTTCTCAGAGCTTGAAGTGCCTCTTGAGGTCCACGGCGTCCCGCAGTTCGATGACGCCCTTGTTCGTGTCCAGCGCGTAGACGTTCAGCACGCCCACGTCGATGTTCAGCACGTACACGAGATCCGTCGACTGCGAGTACGCGCCGGTCGTCGTGATGTACGAGCCGAACCGCTGCGAGGATTCCCCTCGGGCCTCGCGCGAGGTCATCGTGTACGAGCCGATCAGCAGCCCGGTCAGAATCACGGCGCTGCACAGCAGCAGAATGACGGCGATGTTCTGCGAATCTTTCATGGCAGGTCTCCCTTGGTCTCAGGTTCCGGGCGGTTCCGTGCGGACGGGCCGCTCACGGGGTCCTCCGAACGAAATCCCTCGCCACTTCCTTCGTCCGGTACGGGCGCAGGCGCTTGGTGGTCCTGTCGAACTTCCAGGCCCCGAGCTTCTGCGACGCCATGTCGAAGACATAGATCGCGTCGTAGTCGCTCTC
Organism: uncultured Planctomycetaceae bacterium; assembly: GCA_964512215.1. GTDB lineage: Bacteria > Planctomycetota > Phycisphaerae > SM23-33 > SM23-33 > CAZEJA01. The sequence continues at coordinate 2,228 of CAZEJA010000145.1, read as the reverse complement.
GATGTTGCCCGTGAACAGCAGATAGTCCGTCGCCCGCCACACGGTCTGCGCGCGGGCGGCCGGGGAATGCACTCCCAACACCAGCCCCGCCAACAGCGCCAGGTTCAGGCCGACCAATGAGACAATCAGCACCTTTTTCATGTCCGCTCTCCCTGATAGATAGTTCTCAAACGCCTCAATCCAGGTGGGTCCTTCGGGAATTCTTGAACGCGACGACCGCCGCCGCCCCCAGTGCAACCAGCGTGTAGAGGATCGCCAACCATGGCGTGGACGACGCCATCCCCTCTACCGCATATCCGTCGTTGGCGGCCGCCCAGGCGGGCGTCAGCAGCACGCCCGCCGACAACGTTCGCAACACTCTCGCTGTACTCATGGATTCATTATACGTCTGCCTGCGCAGGGTTTGCAATCGTCAAACTCCCGCGAGGGCAAAAGTTCCGTTCACCGCTTCCCGGATCACCCAGCCACGCAGTGACGGGGCTTGGGGGCACAGAAGACCCGACGTCCCTCCGTGTAATTCGCGCAATTCGTGGACTCCGTCTACAGAAACGCCGCCACGTCCGCGGCGCGGGCAGCGAAGGCCTTGGAGGGCATGCCGAGCGTCCGCCATTTCGCGCTGCGCGGTCGGGCGGCGGCGACGTATTCGTCCAGGCGCATCGCGACATAGGCGTAGTGGCGCTCGCGGAAGAGGTGCACGTCCTCGAACGGCGCCCGCTGCGGCGGGCCCTGCAGCCAGTAGGCGAACACAAGCACGGCCCGGAAGTCCTCGCCGAAGACCTTCTCCCACTCGAGCAGCCCGTCGACGTCGTCGCGGGTGATCCAGTTCTCCCACGCCCGCGACGCGGTACGGCTGCGCCCGGGAAGCGAGTCGGGGAACTTCCGCCCTTTCACGTCGACCAGCAGGTTCGGCCCGGTCGCGCTGTAGACCAGGAAGTCGAAGCTCTTGAGTGTCGCCCCCGCGAAGATGGCCTTCTTGGCCTCGTCAACCGCCACGTACGGCCAGCCCTTCGCACGAAGGTAATCTTCGAAGGCGGCTTCGTAATGTACGCTGCGGTGCGCCATGGAACCCCCTGCCGGGGTCTAGCCCGTCTTGCCGGGGTCGGCGAGGAATTCATCCAGCGGCAGGTCCTGCTGCCCGCCGCCGGCCATGTCCTTCACGGTGACGCCCTCCGGGCGGACGATCACCGCGCGACGGGCGCCCAGGCGATTCGCCGCCTTGAGCTGCTTGCCCACCGCCTGCCGCTTGTAGCTCATCTCGGCCGAGAAGCCCTTCCCGCGCAACTCCCCCACCACGGCCATCACCGAACCGATCTCGACGTCCTCGCCGTCGATGACGAAGAAGTCCGCCGACCGGGCCAGCACCTCGTCGGGCACCTTGCCCTTCTCTTCCAGCAGAATGCCCAGCACGACGTCGCCCATGCCGAAGCCCGTCGCGCCGAC
>CAZEJA010000145.1:0-778 GCA_964512215.1 uncultured Planctomycetaceae bacterium | reverse complement strand
GCGGGCCGCCGAGCACCTGCAGCAGATTGTCGTACCGCCCCCCCCCTGCCACCGCCCGCAGCGACTGGCCCGCGTCGAACACCTCGTAGACGATGCCCGTATAGTACGCCAGCCCGCGCACGATGCGCATGTCCAGCGTGCAGTACTCCGCGACGCCCATCGCGTCCAGAGAGGTCATCAGGCGCCCCAGCGCGTCGATGTCGTCGTCCGCGCCGGACGTCGCCTCGCGAACCGCCTCCACGCTGCGGCAGTCCTGGAAGCGGCAGATCGCCTCGATCTGGTCGGCGCTCAGCCCCCCCTCCCCCGCCAGGCGGGTGAACTCCTCGTCGGTCACCTTCGGGCGTTTGTCGAGAATCGCCAGGGCGGCGTCGGTCTTGTCCTCGGGAACGCCCGCCGCCGCGAGCATCGCAATCGTCAGCGGGCGGCTGCCGATGCGGACCTGCACGTCCTGCGGCGTGAGGCCCACTTCGCGCAGGAAGTCGACGGCCACGAAGATGCACTCCGCGTCCGCGAGCACGTCGTCGCTGCCGATCACGTCGACGTTCCACTGGAAGAACTCGCGCAGGCGCCCCTTCTGGGGGTTTTCCGCGCGACACAACCGCGGGATGGAGAACCACTTGATCGGCCGCGGCAGCGCATTGATCTTCGCGTTGACCATGCGGGCCAGCGACGGTGTGATCTCCGGACGAATCGCCAGGTTCCGCCCCCCGCGGTCGGTGAAGTTGAACAACTGCGACGCGATCTCCTCGCCGCTCTTGATCGTGAACAGGTCCAGGTA
>CAZEJA010000144.1:0-7505 GCA_964512215.1 uncultured Planctomycetaceae bacterium | reverse complement strand
AGCTGACAGCTGATAGCTGACGGCGGATAGCTTCCTCTCAATTCCCCCGCCACTCCGCGCCCCCGCTGGGATCTTCCTCGTGGGGGAAGAGATCGTCGATGGGGCTCTGGGCGAGTTCTGCGAGGAAGGCGGCGACGCGATCGACGACGATCTTCAGGGCTTTCTCGCCCTTCTCCGCCGACGCTCCGGTCGGGTCGCCGGCGGCGCAGTGGTCGTTGGTCTTCGCGAAGTCGCGACTCGTGCGGACCCAGCCCTCCCGCAGGGATTCGAACCGGAACGGGCGCGTCTTACCGTCACCGGCGACGTCGGGCTCGACGAGTTCCGGGTACAGCGCCAGCGCGACGGACGTCTCGAACTGCCCCGCGTGATCGTCCGGACGGTCGAAGATATCCGCCCAGCGGTCCTGCCCCACCGTCCACCAGTTGCACAGGAACACGAACACGTCCATGTCGCTCTGGATCTGGCGGATCAGCGGCGAGAAGTCGTTGCCCCCGTGCCCGTTGAGCAGGACGATCTTGCGGATCCCGTGGGCCCGCAACGAGACGATGATGTCCCGGACCATCGCATCCAGCGTCGCCTGCGACACGTGGATCGCCATCGGGTAGGCCATCAGGTTGCAGTCCACGCCGTACGGCAGCGCGGGCAGACAGAGCACGGATTCGCACTGCGGCCAGGCGGCCTCGCACGCGGCCCGCGCGACGTAGGTGGTGTGGCGGAAGTCCTGCCCCTCCGGCAGATGGCGGTTATGCGGCTCGATCGCCCCGATCGGCAGGACGGCTACCTCGTAGGTCCGCTGCGAAAGCCGGTGCATGTTCGTCGCCGTCAGGTCCCATTCATCGATCATCGTCACGTCCTCGGAGGCAGGGCAAGATGGTTCCGCCAGAAGGTATACCGTGTGGGGTCTGGGCCCGCCAGTGCTATCCGGGCCACGGAAATGACGAATGTAGAATGTAGAATGTTGAAGGAATGCAAAATGACGAATGACGAAACCGTCCCGGCACCCGCTTCCCTTCTGAATTGGACATTCGACATTCATTCGTCATTCAGCATTCAGCATTCGTCATTTCGCCGCGTGCCGCCGCACGCGGCGACCACTTTCCACCTTGTCAGCGTGGCGAACGCGGGTATGATGGGGATGTCGAGATCCGCCGGCGAGGTCCCCCCTGTCGCGCTACGCGTCCCACGCGATGAAGGTGCTTTGTCAACCGGCGGACACGGGGACGGCCCTTGTGGAGTCAAATAGTAACGTGGACCCTCTGATCTGGGTCGTGGCGGCCTGTGCGGCCCTGTCCTGTTTCTTCGCCCTTTCCGGTCACACGCTTCGGGCGTTTCGTCGCCTGCAGTTGGACGAGGCCTTCGGCGGGCGGATCGGCAAGCGGCGCCTCCGAACGCTCGAAGAGCACCTGACGGCGCTGCGCTTGGGGACGAGCCTCTGTCGCGTCCTGGCCAATCTCGCGCTGGTCGTGTCGATGGTCTACCTGCTGGATGCGTTGTCGGACAGCGTTCGCGCGCTGACGGCCGTCGCAGCCGCGGCGGGCATCATCGCGATCTTCGGCATCGCCATCCCCCAGGCATGGTCCTCCTATGCGGGGGAACGAGCCCTCGCCCGCACGCTGCCCGTGCTGCTGGCCTGCCGGCTGCTGCTCTGGCCGATCACGGCAGCCATGGCGGCGTTCGATCTGCCCGTCCGGCGCCTGACCGGCGCCGGCGACGAAGACGAGACGAACGGCGAGGCCGCCAAGCAGGAAATCCTGCAAGCCGCCACCGAAGGCCAGGCCGAAGGCGCCGTCGACGCCGAGGAAGTCGAGATGATCGAGTCGGTCATGGAGTTCGGCGAGACGCAGGCGGCCGAGATCATGACGCCCCGAACCGACATCTTCGCCCTGCGCTTCGACACGCCGTTCGAGCAGGCCTGCGCCCGGATCGTCGAGGCCGGGCACTCCCGCGTGCCGATCTACCAGGGCGATCTGGACACGATCATCGGCGTGCTGTACGCCAAGGACCTGCTGCGCCACGTCTCCGACCCCGAGGTCAGCCTCCGCGACCTGATGCGCAAGCCGTACTTCGTCCCCGAGACGAAACTCCTGGACGACCTGCTCAAGACGTTCAAGGCCAGCAAGGTCCACGTTGCGATCGTGCTGGACGAGTACGGCGGGACGGCCGGGCTGGTGAGCATCGAGGACGTGCTGGAGGAGATCGTCGGCGACATCGCGGATGAGTACGACCCCGCCGAGCCCGCGCTGATGCGCCGCGTCGACGCGACGAGCGCCGAGGTCGACGGGCGGATGTACATCGACGACCTCAACGACGCGATGCAGTTCGAGATCCCCGAGGACGAGGACTACGACACCGTCGCGGGGTTCGTCTTCTCCGAGATGGGCTACATTCCCACGGTGGGCGAGACCCTCGAAGCCCAAGGCGCCCGCTTCACCATCCTGGACGCCGACGAGCGGAAGATCAACAGCCTCCGCGTCGAGATCCTGTCCACCGACGAAGGAAAAACGGGAACGGACCCCGAAGCGTAGCGCAGGTGCCTGCCTCGTAGACAGCTTTGGAATGACGAATGCGGGAATGTCGAATGATGAATGAATGACAAATGCAGAATGTCGAATGGGTCGCCCGGTCTCGGGAAACGGCGTGTCATTTGACATTCAGCATTCGACATTCGACATTTCCCGGCGCCCCCGATTCGAGAAGGGTCCGCGGCGCGGTGTCTTCATGCTCTGTGGGTGTGCCGAAGGCCCATGAACAACTGTCCCCATTTTCTCCCCAAAGCCCACGGAAGGCTTCCCGTGGGCGTTACTCCGTTCCCGTCAGTGATCCACGCGAGGATGTGCGTACCGCGTCCACCCGTCTACCGCGATGCCGATCAGCAGGAGCAGTCCGATCAGTGACAGCGCCCCGAGCACGACAAGGTAGACGGGCAGGTGTGCGACCGTCCGCTCCGGGCGGAGCAGAAGCCCGGCGTAGAGGACCGCGCCGCCCGCCAGCAGCGACGGCAGCAGGCCGAACAGCAGCACGCGCTTGATCCACATCGCCGTCGACATCAGGCTGCCGACGCCCACGAACGCCATGACCGCGCTGTAGATCCCGCAGCGCATCAGCAGCCCCGCCGTTCCCGGCCGGCCGCTCAGAAGGGAGGAGACGGCGAACACGACGTGCAGGACCAGGAACGCCCCGACGGCCACGCGCACGGGCTGCCCGGGAAACGGTCGGGACCGGCGATCTGTCTGTGCCCTCTCGGTCATCGGATGTGCTCGCGTCGGCATCACAGACGGCGCCGACGTTCCTGATTCCATTGTAGCACATATCGGCAGATACCGCGTCGGGCATTGATACCGCCCCAGTCTCTCTGCACCCGCCTTCCCGCGCCCACGGAAACCTCTCCGCGGGCGTTACCACGTTGCCGCATGCGCGGATACTCGCTACCCTACGCCGGATGAGACACCGCGAATCCGCCATCTGCCTTCGGGCAACCGACTACAGCGAGACCTCGCAGATCGTGACGTTTCTCACGCGAGGGCAGGGAGTGGCGCGGTTGCTGGCGAAGGGGACGAAGCGACCCAAGAGCAAGTCGGGCGGAGCGATCGACTTGCTGGCCGAGGGGGACCTGGTGTACATCGACCATGCAAGCGGGGCGCTCGGGACGTTGGTGGAGTTCTCCGAGACGGTGTCGCGGGGGGCGCTGCGGCGCGATGCGCGGCGGTTGAACGTGGCGCTGTACATGATCGAGCTGGTGGGCGAGATGGTGGCCGAGGGCGATCCGCACCCGGAGGTCTTCGACCTGCTGGACAAGGGCCTGGCCCGAATGGGTGACGCCGACGCCCCCGTCGCGGCCGTGCTGGCGTATGTCCAGGTCCGCCTGCTCCGGCACGTCGGGCTGCTGGGCGACTTGACGGCGTGCGTCGCCTGCGGCGGCGCGGTCGCGCAGGCGGGCAACCGGAACGTGCACTTCTCCTCACGTCAGGGCGGGATGCTGTGCGCCGCCTGCGAAGGCGCCGAAGTGGAGAAACACCGCATCACCGCTGCGACGCTGGCGGGGCTGGCCGCCCTGGCGGCCGCTCAGACCGGCGCGAGAGTCTCCCTGCCCGACGATCAGGCTGGAGGCGTGAATCGCCTGCTGGCCTATCACGCCTCGCAGCAACTGGGCAAGAAACTCAAAATGGCCCGCCACGCCATCGAGTAGGTATTCCGGGGAGACGAGAAACCCGGGTGCCACCTTCAAGCGAAGCGAAACGAAGTCGAGCGCAGCTTGTGGGTGCGTGCCTGAATCCTCTGAGCACCCACAAGCTCTGTCCCGACGAAGTCGGGACTTCGCTTGAAGGTGGCACCCCCACTCTTGAGAGTTCCGTCAGATCTGCTCGCGGATGACTTCGATCACGCGGTCGACCGACGCCTTCTTCTCGATCCGCGCACCGATTCGGTCGTCCCGCCCCATGCCCCCGCCGACGCGGATGTTGTAGACCTCCTGCTGCTCCCCGTCGACCGTCGCCATGCCGCCGTTGAGCCCGATGTCCGCGACCCCGCTGTGGGCGCAGCCGTTCGGACAGCCGGAGATGCAGACCGTCGTCTCGGGAGCAAGGGCGCCGCCCACTTCCGCACGGATCCGATCGGCCATCGCGTTCGTGTCGGTCAGCCCGCGGCTGCACCAGCGATTGCCCGGGCACGCCACAACCGCCGCCTGCGGACGAGCCGCGTCCGACAGCTCTTCGGGCAGCGCGAGTTCGCCGGGGCCGAATACGATCACGCGGTGATGGTTCGCGATGCGCACGGCGAGGTCGTCCCGATCGGCCAGGTCCGCCAGGGCGTCGGCAGCCGCCGGTGTGACGTCGCCGTTCGTGAACGTCAGTACGGTGCGCGAGTCGAGCCCGCCTGATGCTTCGGGCAGTTCCACGTCCGCCCACTCGCGATCCGCGCGGGCGGCGTCGAACGCTTCGTCGAGCAGATTGCGGAACGCGTCGTCGCCCAGGCGCTGTCGCACGTGGCGCAGGCGCGCCCGCGTGCGATGCTCGCGGTCGCCGTGTTCGGCAAAGACGGTGACGGCCGCCAGGCACAGCGCGGGGACTTCGCGGGGGAGAATCCGGTCGCCATACAGGATGCCCGTCTCCGGGCGGGCGCCGAGCGAGCCGGCGACCACGGCGCGGAAGTACCACTGCCCGTCATGCTGTTCGGCGACGAAGCCGACGTCGTTGATCCACGGCTGGGCGCACGCATCTTCACAGGCGGACAGGGAAATCTTGAACTTCCGCGGCAGCGAGTAGATGCCCTCGACGCTCTCGAGCAGCGCCCGGATCCGCCATGCCAGCGGCGCCAGGTCAAGCGTCCCCGCCGCCGCGCCGGAGCACGGACAGATCGTGATGTTCCGCAGCGTATCCCCGCAGGCGCCCAGGGACGTCATCCCCGCCTCGGCGAGGCTGCGCTGCACGGCGCCGACCCGATCGGCCGAAATGTCGTGCAACTCCACGTCCTGGCGCGTCGTCAGGTGCAGCGGCGCCGACGGCGTCTGCAGTCGCGCAATCTGCGCCAGGGCCCGCCAGTGTGAACCGGCCAGCCGCCCGCCCAGCACTTTCACTCGCTGCATCCACAGTCCTTCCTGCACCTGGGGGTACAACCCGACCAGGCGGGCGATGCCCGCATCGTCGGGAACGCCCCCGCAGGGGAATGGAATCGCTTCGCGCGGAATCGTCATCAGACGGTCCTCCCTGTCGCCCGAGCCCGGCGCGCCGATCGCACCAGGGCTCGCATCCGGGCGACGCTGTCTACCGTCAGATACCCGCTCCGTCGACGAACTTCAACGCTCGCGTGTGAATTCCGCACTCGCCGCCGCACTTGCTCGTGCCGATCCAGCGGCCCGCCCGCTCGTCCGGGTCGGTGCTGATGTGCGAGCACGGCGCGCAGCCCAGCGACCGGTAGCCTTCCTCGTACAGCGGATTCACGTCCACCTTGCGCAGCGCCAGATACTCCCAGACCTCCCGCTCGTACCACGGGAGGATCGGGTTGAGCTTGAGCAGCCCTTCGTCACGCTCCTCGACTTCGTGGAAGTCCACGCGCGTCCGCCCTTCCGTGCAGCGAAGGCCCGTCACCCAGCAGGTCACGTTCATCTCTTCGATGGCCCGCCGCACGGGCTCGACCTTCAGCAGGTCGCAGCACTTGTCCGGATCGGTCTCGTAGAGCTTGTCCTCGATCGCCACGTCATTCTGGAAGACGCGAAGCTCCGGGTATCTCGCAACTTCCTCCCGCATGAACTTCTTCGTCTCGGGGGGCTTGAACCGCGTCGTCACGATAAAGCCGCGAATGTCCGGGCTGACGCGCTTGGCCAGGTCCCAGACCACGACCGAGTCCTTGCCCAGGCTGTTGGCGACGACCAACCCGTCACCGTACTTCCGCCAGGCCTCGTCGATCAGCGCCAGGCTGCGATCCACCTTCTGCTTGTAGGTCAAGTTCTCCACGACCGCCTTGATGTCATCCTGCACTACGGTATCCAACATGGTGTATTCTCCTGTTCTCGTCGTTTCGGTTGGTGAGGGGTTTCGTTTCGTCGGAGTCAGCGGACACTAGATACAATAACTGGCGACGTACTCGCCGGCCGCCGCCTGTTCCTCTTCCATGAGGTCTTCAAAGGTCGTTGCGTCGTAGACCTCGGCGACGGCATCCCGTGCCCGCTCCCACATGCCCATAAAGGCGCATCTCCCAAGCAAGGGACAGTCGCCCTCTCGGCCGCTCGCGACACAATCGACGGGGCCGACAGGTCCGTCCACAAATCGAATGATCTCCCCCACCGTCAATTCACTCCCGGACCCAGCCAGGAAGTACCCGCCCCGCGCCCCCCGCCGGGATTCGACGAAGCCGCCCTGCTTCAACTGTCCCAGGATGATCTCCAGGAAGCGCGGCGGAATCGCCTGAACGGCGGCGATCTCCGAGACGGGCGTCGGCTTGCCGCCCGGACGCTTCGCCAGTTCAAACATCGCTCGCAAGGCGTATTGGCATTTCTGTGATACGTTCATCTGGGCCTGTTCCTCTGAATCCCAACTACTTCGATTGGGATACTATACTATACTATCGGCCCAGTCAAGGCCCTTCTGCCGGCTTTTCTGTGGATATTCCATAAGATTATTTCTCCCCAGTGCTTACACGTTCACAAAAAGCCAGAAATTCACTCGAAGACGTGCCTGGAATCCCTCCAGAAATCCCCAGCATACGGTCCAATCCCCCTACCTGGCTGTGGAATGTACCCTCAGTCGGTCTGCGTGTCGTTCTGCCCCGTATCCGGCTGGGTCTGGTCCCCTGCGGCAGTCTGTGCCTTCCGCAGGCAGCGGACGCGCCAGACGGCCAGGACGCCCCCCACCGCAGCCCCAAGATACCCGCCCAGGTGGACGCCCCACGCGCACATGAAGCGGCTGGGGCGCCACATGTCGTTGGCGACGATCGGGCCGAAGAATGCCGCAAAGACGCCCGCGTACCCCGCCACCCCGGCCAGCACAGCAAAGCCGACTGCATAGGCCACC
>CAZEJA010000143.1:0-7562 GCA_964512215.1 uncultured Planctomycetaceae bacterium | reverse complement strand
GCGGTTCCACCTTATTCCGGGTCGGAAACTGTCCAGCGCATGGGGACAAGCTAACCCCTTGCCCGACAGCGAAACGAACTCCGTCTCACACTCCACGCCCGTGAGGACCTCGCGGACCAGTTGCTCCGTCGTCGACCCCTTCCGCGGACTGCCCGCGATACCCAATACCTTCATCGCCGTCTCCTTCCCGATCTGTTCCGAACGCCCTCGTCCTTCCGCCGCTTGCGGCGTAGCATACTCCATCGCTTCCCCCTGTTGAAGTCGATGAGGAATCCCGGATAATGAGCGGGTTGAATTCTTGTCTCGGTGTAGAAAGGGGCACGTAGTGACAACAATGACCGAAGCGGCCGCATGCCTGCTCTACGTAGCCGTCTGCGCGCCAGCCGCCGCGGGGCCGATCCTGGACACCAACCCGGAGACGAAGCGGAAGATCCGGGACTGGACCCGGAACGAGAAGACCCCCGCCGCGCGGGCGGACAAGCTCCTCCGCGTCGCCAGGCTGATCGAGGACAACAAGGCGCTGCGGGCGAACGTGCTGGACCACGCCCTCGACTGGGGCCTGAGCGGCGAACTGACACTCGAACGGGTCCGGGCCCTCAAGGACGCGGCGTCCAGTCTCAACGGCCTCGTCCCCGATCGTCTCTGGGAGTGGCGGGCGAGAAGCCTGGACCTGTACCGCCGCTGGTACCACCGCGCGGCCAAAGACGACAAGGGAGAGGCGGGGACCCACTTCATCTCGGAACTGTCCGTGTATGCGAAGGCGTTCGAGCGGGACGACCGGTGGGCCGACGCGGCGACCGCACTCCGTGAAGCGAAGACGGTTGCGATCACAACCAAACGCACAGGAGACTCCCAGTACAGCATCAACTGGGTCACGCGGCACCACGTGCGGGCGAAGCACTACGCGGACGTACAGACCAAGACGCAGGGGTATGAGCGCATCGTCAAGAACCCTCCCGACAACGCGGCCATCCGTCAGAAGTTGCTGAAAGAGCTGACGGTCGGTATGGATAACGCGCCGGAGGCGATGAAGCACCTGACCGACGCGGCCGGGGAGCGGTGGAACGCGTATCTTCCCCTGGCGGCCGGCAAGGTGGACGCGCTGGACGCGACGGCCTGTCACGACCTGGGCAGGTGGTACTACCGGGAACTGGGCAGAGGAGCGGACGACTACACGACAGCCAACGCCCTGTACCGCGCGACGATCTACTACGAGCGGTTCGACAAGGACCTCGTGCGGCAGAAGGACGCCCGGACCGTGGACGTCCGCGTGGACCTGGAGGAGATCATCCAGAAGCTGAAAGCCCTCAAGGAGAAGGGCATCGAGCCCCTCCGCCGGAAGGTCGTGCAGGGGGACGAGTGGATCGACCTGCTGAAGCTCATCGACCCCAAGAAGCACACGATCCACGGCACGTGGGTGCGGAAGGGCGATGCCATCGAGGGATCCGGAAAGCAGGTCATGCCGGAAGGCTACCCTCGGGTCGCAATCCCCGTTGCGCTCACCGGAAGCTATGAGGTGGAAGGGAAGTTCACAAGGACCGAGGGATCCGAAACCGTGGGGCTCACCTTCCCCGCTGGACGGGGGCGCCTCAGCCTCACGCTGGGGGCCTCCGTGAAGGGCAAGACGCCCTTCAGCGGCCTGATGAGAATTGGGGGCAGAGACGCCGGCAGCAACGCCACGACGGTTCGGTCGGTGCCCCTGGTGAACGGGAAGGAGTATACCGTCCACATCCGAGTGGACCTCGACGGAGAGGAAGCGGACATTGCCGTCGATCTGGACGGGAAGAAGTTCATCCGGTGGAAGGGAAAGCAGGCGTCTCTTACAGCGCATCCCGATCGGAGAATTCCCGGGGAGTACGTTCTCGGCCTGTTCACCGGGTCACCCACCGTCTTTCACAGTTGGCGACTTCGCACGGTGGTGAAGGATGAGTGGATCGACATGCTGAAGAGGATCGATACAGAGGGAGACGCCGTCTGGGGCAAGTGGGAGAGCCGGGGATCGGAGCTGCACGGTTCAGGCACGTACAGCAAGTCGAAGGGATACCCCCGCATGATGCTCCCGGCCTCCCCCCGAGGGAGTTACGAGATCCAGATGGAATTCACGCGCCGCAACAGCAAGGACAGGCGGCAGGTGTCAATCGTGTTGCCGATCGGTGAAGTCGGCGTAGCCGTAACGCTGGACAGTGGAAACCACGTTCACCGTCTGTCCCGGCTGGACGGAACACAGGACCACAAGAACGAAGCGACCTATCCACGTGGGAAGCTGTTGGACGGACGGCGCTACCGTGCAGCAATTGTGGTTCGCCCCGACGGCGACAAGGTGGATGTGACTGTGACACTGAATGACAAACGGATCATCTCGTGGAGCGGGGCGGTCTCCAGGCTCAAGGTCCCGGACCTCCATGTTCTGCCGGAGCGCGGACGCCTCGGGCTTTCAACCGGCGCGGCGACGACCTTCCATAGCGTCAAGCTCCGCATGCTACCCGAGGAGACAGAGTAGGGCGGGCATGTCCCGCCAGGAACCCCCGAGGCGCTTGCCCGCGCCGTACCCGGAAACTCCCACGTAAGGTGATGACGTGAAACAGGTACTGAGTGTGTGTCGTGGTCGGTGTAGTGGGGTGGATGGCGTGGGGGTGCGCAACTCGGGCAGTGCTTGAAAGCGATGCCCGCAGGCCCGCGACGCAGCCGACCGACGACGAGGGGCCGCTGGTCGTCCAGATGGCGCTGGTGGTCGACGCCAAGGGCAAGCCCCTTTCGGCCAAAGGCGAGGGCGCGTGTTGTATCGTTGACGGCAAGGTCTTCGGGATGACCGAACTCCCGAAGGTGACGGCGGTCCTGGCTGCGTACGAAAAGGGCGCCCGCATCGAGCTTCGCGCGAACGGCAAGCTCCCCTATGCGGACGTGGAGCGCGTGCTGCTCGCGTTCTCCGGCACGGAGCCCGTCCTGGAATCGCCGCTGGAATTCAAACTGCAGGACCTGGTGCTCACCAAGGCCCAGGCGGCGGCCGACACGTACCGCCCCCCGGGCAAGGCGCCGGCGATCCAGGCGCGGTCTGTCGCTTTGTGGACGCCGACGGAAGACGACGCCTCCGTATCGGGGAGGCAGATCGCACTTCAACGCCCCGTGATCATCTACATCCGTCGGGAGTCGGAGGAGAGCGTGCGATATGAAATCAGCGACCACCCGAAGGCCATCCGTCCGCCGGAGGCCCTGACCGAGAAACTCAAGCAGAGACACAAGCGTGTGGGAAGCCCCCCGACCATCGTCAAACCCAAGGCAGACGTTCCGTGGGAGGTCGTCTTCGGAGCCCTCTACTGTGCGCGACAGGCGGGCTTCCATCATCTTGGTCTTGCACCGACAAAGTAGCCTCCGCACGTCAGACCGCCCGCCCGCGGACGCCGGACTGTTGGAGCCCGTCGGGGGACGGTACACTTTGAGCACGAAAGGCCGAGAGAAACGGCGACCCGCGAGAACTGTAGACGTGGTGCTGCTATTAAACGTTTATCGATGGTGTGTGTGGTTGTGGCTGGGGTGGGGTGGATGGCGTGGGGGTGTGCGGCGCGGCGGGGGGTGGCGGACGGCGCGCGGGCGGAGGCGGCGCCGACGCGGCTTCGCGTATACTTCGGAGGCAATGCGCGGGGGGAAGTGCGGGGCATCTATCTGAGCGAGCTCGATCTGATGACGGGGGCGCTGAGCGATCCGGTCCGAGCGGTTGCGACGGACAGCGCGTCGTTCCTGGCGCTACACCCCGGCGGGAAGTTCCTGTACTCGGTCGGGGGGACGGTGACGGTCGACGGCGTCCGCAGTGGCGCGGTGGTGGGCTTCGCGATCGACGCCAAGACGGGCATGCTGACGGAGCTGAATCGCCAATCCTCGGGCGGGAAAGGCCCGTGTCACGTCGTGGTGGACGGGACCGGCGGGAACGTGCTGGCCGCCAACTACGGCAGCGGCAGTGTGGTGTCGCTTCCGGTCGGGCGGGATGGGAAGCTGAGGCCCGCAAGCAGCTTCGTCCAGCACAAGGGCTCGAGCGTCAACGAGCGTCGCCAGGCCGGCCCGCACGCGCACTCGATCAACGTCGACGCCGCCAACCGCTTCGCCTTCGCCGCCGATCTGGGCACGGACAAGGTGCACATCTACCGTTTCGACGCGAAGAGCGGGCAGCTCAAACCCAACACCCCCCCCGCCGCGAAGCTCGCCCCCGGCTCCGGCCCGCGACACTTCGCGTTCCACCCGAACGGTCGGTTTGCCTACGCGATCAACGAGCTTCTCTCGACGGTCACCGCCTTCGCCTACGACGCCGCGAAGGGAACGCTGACCGAGCTGCACACGATCACGACGCTGCCGGGCGGCTTCGCGGGCACGAACTCGACGGCTGAGGTCCAGGTGCACCCGTCGGGCAAGTTCCTGTACGGCTCGAACCGCGGGCACAATTCGCTGGCGATCTTCCGCATCGACACGAAGACCGGCCGCCTCACGCCCGTAGGCCATCAGCCCACCGGCGGGGAGATTCCGCGGAACTTCGGCATCGACCCGACCGGCCGGTTCATCCTCGCGGCCAACCAGAAGACCAGCAATGTCGTCGTCTTCCGCGTCGACGCGTTCACCGGGCGCCTGACCCCCACCGGGCGGCGCATCACCGTCCCCACGCCGATCTGCGTGAAGTTCCTGGCCCTGAAGCCCTAGCCCGCATTCGCTGAGAAACTCAATGCCGTCATCAGCCTGCCACAGTCTGCAAAGCCCGTCCGGCCTGACGGTCGGCGTCTTGCCGAGCGGCGTGATCGAGACCATCGAGCATGGCCCGATCGTCGTGAACCTGCTTCGGGGGTCGCTGCCGGATGCCGGCGTGAGCGGTCTGTACCTGCGCATGCGCAGGCCGCGGCAATTGGCAACGCCTCTGCTGGGACCGACCGGGCCTGGAGAGATCGCATTCGAGGACGATGCGTTCGTGACGCGGGGCGAGTGGGAAGGCGTGCGGTTCACGTGTCGATTGTCGCTGGCCGAACGGGATTCGGCGTGGTTCTGGAGCATCCAACTGGAGAACGCCGGCGCCGAGGCTGCGGAGTTCGACCTGTTCTACGTTCAGGACATCGGGATCGCGACGGCCGGCGCCATCGACGCGAACGGCGCCTACGTCAGCCAATACGTCGACCATACGATTCTGGAGCATCCCGATCGCGGGGCGGTCGTCTGTTGCCGGCAGAACCAGCCCACGCCCACGGGACATCCGTGGCTGCTGCTGGGATCGACCGGGCGGGCGACGAGCGCATCGACGGATGGGCTGCAGTTCTGCGGGTTATCGTTCAAGGCGACGGGGACCCCCGAAGCGTTGGAGTGGGACGAACTGCCTGGGCGGCGGCAATACGAGCTGTCGATGCCCGCCCTGCAGGAAGCGCCGCTGACGCTCGGGCCCGGGGAGCAGACTGAGAGAGGCTTCTTCGGCCTGTTCCGCCCGGATCATCCCGAACCGACGTCGGCGGCCGATCTGGAACTCGTGGACCGCGCGGCCGGCCTCTTCCAGCCTCCCCCACCGTCCTCGTCGGCCGCCGCGTTCGCCGCGCCGGCGCGGACGCTGTTCGCCACCGCGCCGCTCCTGCCCGCGGAGAACCTGACGGAGGAGGAGTTGGTCGAGCTGTTCGGCGAGGAGCGGCGACACGTGGAGGAGGGCGACGGGCAGGTGCTGTCGTTCTTCTGTGGGGAGGATCGCCACGTGGCGCTGCGCCGGAAGGAGTTGGCCGTCGAGCGCCCCCACGGGCACATCCTGCGGACGGGCGGCGGATTCCGCCCGGATGAGTCGATCCTGAGTTCGACCGCCTGGGCGTACGGCGTGTTCCATTCGCACATGACGCAGGGCAACACGCGAGCCAACAAGCTGCTGACCGTCAGCCGGGCGCCGCTGAATCTGCAGCGGTCGACCGGGCAGCGGATCTTCCTCCGCGACGCCGGGCCATGCCTGCTGCTGGGCGTGCCGTCGGCGTTCGAGATCACGCTGGGCGGCTGTCGGTGGATCTACAAGCACGCCGGGCGCCTCATTGAGGTCCGCTCGTGGGCGGCGCCCGAGAGCCCGCAACTGCATCTCGACGTGCGGATTCTCCGCGGCGAACCGTGCGAATTGATCGTCTCGCACAGTCTCGAAGCGGGCTGGTCGCCGTCCTCGACCGAGCCGCCGGAGATCGAATTCACCCCGGCCGAGACATCTGAGACGGCGCAGATGTTCCCCGGCGGGACGTTCCGACTGTCGCTGGCGGATGCCTCCCGGGTCCGGCGCATCGGGGGCGATGAACTCCTGTTCGCCGACGGTCGGACGCGCAAGCTGCCCTTCCTCGTGATCGAAACCGAGCCCGTCCGCGAGTTCGCCCTGCGATTCGTCGGGGAACTCGTTCCCGCGCCGCAAGAGCCGGAGCCGAGCACCGCGCAATGGGACCAGGACGATCGCCGAACCCGCGATGCATGGCGGAAGTTGAGCCGGCAACTGGAGTGGATCGGCGCGTCGCCCGGGCTGTCGGCCATCGCGGAGGCCCTGCCGTGGTTCGGGCACAACGCCGCGGTCCACTACCTCGTCCCGCACGGGCTGGAGCAGTTAAACGGGGCCGCCTGGGGAACGCGCGCCGTCTGCCAAGCCCCGTTCGAGATGCTGCTGGGCTTCGAGCGATTCGACGAGGCGCGGGAACTGCTCTGCCGCGTCTTCGCCGCACAGAACCCCGACGGCGATTGGCCGCAGTGGTTCATGTTCGACCGCTTCCGGGCGATCCGTGCGGGCGACTCGCACGGCGACATCGTGTTCTGGCCGCTGCTGGCATTGAGCACGTACGTGGGGGCCGCGGGGGATACCGGTATTCTGGACGAGGTCCTGCCCTTCCATCACGAGGACGCGGCGGCTGCCGAGCGGGCGACGCTGCTCGACCACGTCGAGCGCAGCCTCGCCTGTATCGCCGGCCGGTTCGTGGAGGGCACGTCGCTGGTCGCGTACGGCGAGGGCGACTGGAACGACAGCATGCAGCCGGCCGATCCGGAGATGACCCGCCAACTGGTCAGCGCCTGGACGGTTGGCCTGAGCTACCAGACGCTGCGGGCGTGCGCGGGACTTTTCCGGACATGCGACAGCGGCGACCGCGCCGCCGCGTTGGACCGCCGCTGCGACGCGATCCGGCGCGACGTCAATCGCCTGCTGATCCGCGACGGCGTGGTGGCGGGATTCGGGCATCTCGCCGAAGACGGCCGCGTCACGCACCTGCTGCATCCATCCGACGAGACGACGGGCATCCACTACCGCCTCCTGCCGATGATCCGCGGGATCATCAGCGGACTGCTGACACCCGAGCAGGCGAATCAGCACCTCGACCTGATCGCCTCGCGCCTGCTGGGCCCGGACGGCGCCCGCCTGATGGACCGCCCCCCCGCCTACACGGGCGGGGGGCAGAAGCACTTCCGGCGGGCGGAGAGCAGTTCGTTCTTCGGGCGGGAGATCGGCATCATGTACATGCACGCCCACCTCCGCTACGCCGAGGCGCTCGCCCGGGCCGGGCGGGCGGAGGAGCTGTTCCGCGCCCTGCGGCAGGCGGTCC
>CAZEJA010000142.1:0-7577 GCA_964512215.1 uncultured Planctomycetaceae bacterium | reverse complement strand
AAACGGGGCAAGAACCTGTACATGCTCCTGGTGGCCCTGGCGCTGCTGGTGCAACTGGGGGCGTTCGTCCTGGCGGAGTTCACCGAGATGCTCGGGCCCGTCGGGAGTGCGTCGAAAGATCAGACGGCCGAGACGCTGCGCAACGTGCTGTTCTGGGCGATGCCCATCGCGAAATTCGTCGCGCCCGTCGCCTGCGGGATGGCGATTCTGATGCTGCTGTTCTCCGTAAAGCTGTCGCTGATCGGGCGGCTGGGCGGCGTGGGCGGACTGGTCGGCGCGCTGCTCTGGGCCGTGCCGCTGCTCGTGCTGGTCACGCCCTGGCAGCAGATTCTCAAGGGCTCGATGGCTAGCGGGGCGCTGTGCAACCTGCACGACCTGCTGCGGTGCGTGGGTGAAATCAAGACTCCCGCGGACGGCAAGGCGCCGGAGGTCCTGGACCAGGCGATCTACTACGGACGATTCATCGCGCTGCCCGTGGTGTCTCTGTTCGTGTGGATGCTGGTGCAGTGCAAGTACGCCCGCGGGTACAAGGCGATCACGTTCCCGCCCGCCGTGCAGATTCCGACCCAGCCGTCGCCGCAACTCTAGGCGGCGCCGACGAGAAGACGCACCGAGCAGGCCCTCTCCCCCCGCGCGGGGGAGGGGGCCTGCTCGCATTCCCGCCTTGGGGGCGCGGGCGGATTGACAGGCCTCCCGGCGACCGGTAGCATGGACGGCCGACCCGTGGAATGGAAGGATGGTCGCGCCACGAACGATGAACACTCGCGTAGCACTCCGGTGTGTCCTGTGCAGCGTTGCAGCCTTGGCGGGCTGCCCGCGGCCCGATACGACGTTCCCCTCCCTGCCCCCGCCAATCGTCGGGGGCGAGACGACCGTGCCGGGCTCGAAACTGCCCAAGAAAGGGACGGATCGATACTTCATCGTCGTGCGTCTGCGGATCGCGACCATTGAAGTGCCCGTGGGCACGGCCAGCGGGTCGGAGGAAATCTGGAGCTACCTGGACGAGGAATCCATCGCGGCCACCCGCTCCGGCATCCTGGGGCGCAACGGCTTCCGCGTGGGGCTGGGGCGGAAGGACAGTTGGGACGACGTCGCGGACATCCTCAAGCGGATGACCGCGAAGAAGTCCGAGGTCAGCATGATGATGGCCCGCCCCGGCATTCCCGTCCCGTTCGTCCTCAAGCAGTGCGCCGAGCCGCAGACGGTCTTCACCTTCTACGAGGACCGCACGCTGCAGGGCGCGGACTATCCGCCGGGCGAGAATCTGTTGACGATCGTCTGCACGCTGAACGAGGACGATCCAAGCCGCGTGCTGCTGACGGGCGTGCCGCAACTGCGGTCCAGCCGCCGGCGCGCGAAGGTGGTGACCCGCCTGGGGCGGTCGGTGATGGCCTACGAGCCCGATCTGGCCAGCCTCCGCGACCTGACGTTTCAACTGTCGATCCCGAGCGAGGACTTCATCGTGATCGGGCCCGGCGCGGCGTCGCGCCGCCTGCACAGCGCGGGGCACGAATTCCTCGTGCGGAGCAAGGGCGGGATCGAGTTCGAGACGGTGCTGGTCCTGATCCCGGAAGTGTTCGCCGCCCCGGTCAAGGACAAGCCCACCAGGATCATACCCGAGACGCCGCCGACTCCCTGAAAGAGAACGATTCCCGCATGACCCAAGACGACTCCTCGAACGGGCCCGGCATTCCGGAAGGCTTCTATCGCAGGCTGTGCGAGCGGGCGGCCGTGGCGCTGATCGCCACCGACGCCGACCTGAACATCGTCTGCTGGACCGCCGCCGCCCGGCGCGCGCTGGGGCGGAGCGCGGAGGAGATGATCGGCAGACCCCTCGCCGAGACCGTTCCGCCCGAGCGGCGCGGGCTGCTGGGGCGGCTCATCGACCGGACGGTCGGGCGCGGGGAAACGTCGAACTTCGAGGTCACGCTCGACGCGGCCGACGGCAAGGCCCGGCACTTGATGGTGATTCTCTCTCCCGTGCTGCGCGCGGAGGGCGACACGCAGGGCGTGGCCGCCTGGGTGGTCGACCAGACGCAGCGCAAGGACCTGTCCGACCGCCTGTCGCAGGCGGAGAAGATGGCCTCGCTGGGCACGCTTGCCAGCGGCGTGGCGCACCACTTCAACAACATTCTCGGCGGCGTGGCGACCTTCGTGGACTTCGCGCTGACCAGCGGCGAGGCCCCCGCGATGAAACGGGCCTTGCAGATGGCGGCCGAGGCGTCGGCGCGGGCGTCGCGGATCACCCAGTCGCTGCTGAGCTTCGCCGAGCGCGACATGGAGCGGACGGACCTGGCCGACCTGACCGAGGTGGTGCTGACGTTCGTGCACCTCGTGGAGCGTCCGCTGGGCGAGAAGGACATCAAGCTGAAGCTCGACCTCCACCCCGTGCCCATCGTCGCCGTCGAAGCCAACCGCATGCACCAGGTGCTGGGCAATCTCCTGACCAACGCCGAGGAGGCCATGCCCGACGGCGGCGTCATCGAAATCGGCGTCGTGCCCACCGACGAGCAGGTCGTGCTCTCGTTCGCCGACACCGGCGTGGGCATTCCCGCCAAGGTCCTGCCGCTCGTCTTCGAGCCTTTCTTCACCACCAAGGGCCTGCTCGCGGGGGGCGACAAGGCCAACCCGGGCCTGGGGCTGTCCGTCGTGCACGGGATCATTCTGGAGATGGGCGGGAACGTCGATGTCGACTCCACGCCGGGCGAGGGGACGTGCTTCCGGATCTCGTTCCCCCTACCGGATCAGGACACGCGGAAGAACACGTAGCAGTTGTAGAGGATGTGCGCCCCCACGCCGATGGCGAACCCCCGGACGACGAACAGCAGCCCGAGGTACAGCCCGGCCGCCGTGTAGAACGCGAACCGTCCCCAGGGGAACGGGTCGGATCCGGTGATCTCGTCGAGGGAGAAGTGGTAGAGCCCGAACGCCGCCGCCCCGAGGACGACGGCGACGCCGACGACGATGTCCTTCGGCAGGGCGAACACGTCGACGAACAGCAGCAGCGTCAGGCTGATGAACATGAGGCGGAAGAGGAACTCCTCGTAGATTCCCGCGCCGATGGCGAGGTGGAGTTTCTCCCAGACGGTCCAGCCGTTTCCGCCGGCCTCGGACGCGGCGAGGGCGGCGACCTGCCCGGCGAACTGGAGCAGTACGACGAGCGGGACGGCCCAGAGGATCGACTCGACGGCCATCCCCGCCAGCACGCGGGGGCGGAGTTCCAGGCGGTCGCGGTGGAGCACGTGCTGCAGGGCGAGCGCCGCGACGATCAGCACGGACGGAAGGTACGTCGCGGTCGCGCCGAAGAACTTCAGGATTCGCCCGAGGTCCTGCGGCGCCGCCAACGCCGTGCCGTGATAGAACATGCCCACCTGAAAGAAGGCGAGCATCGGCAGGATGAACACGAGGCAGTTCAGCGGGCGGTGGGTCCGCCAGCGGTAGGTGTCGCGCCGCGAAGATGAGCGAGAGTCCTGTCGCATGGAGCTATTATGCCCGCCACCCCTGTCGGTGCAATGATTGCCTTAGAGCAACTCCCGTTTGATCTGTCGCATGTCTTCTGGCTGTGGCGTCGGCTGGCGGCGTCCGGCTGCATCGGCAACCCGCGGGGTTGCCTGCTTCGCCGTCCTTGCCAGCCTTGTCCTCGCCGACGAAGCTAACGAGACCTCAAACGTTCGGTGCTCTATTCGGGATCGAAGATCAGGTAGGGCGCCGCGCGCTGCACCAGCCCCGGTCCGATGCCGCGAACGTTCGCCAGATCCCCGCTCCGCCGGAAGGGGCGCGGGGCGTGGGCGGTGCGGTAGGCGACGACGGCCTCCGCCTTGATCACGCCGATCATCGGCAGGCGGCGCAGCGAAGCGACGGATGCCGTGTTGGGGTCGATGCGTTCGGTGGCGGCGTCGATGCGCTGCGGGTCCAGCGGGGGTTGGGCGGGGAACCACGTCCGGTCGTCCAGAGCGGAAGCGCCCGCGGCGCCCGCGGCGATTGCGACCAGTACGAGCAGGGCCAGCAGGTCCGGTCGGCGCCACGCGACATCGACCTCTCGCCGGGCGGGGCAGGTCATGTCGCCCCGTTGTCCTTGGACTTGCTGCGGGAGGCGGGCTTCGAGGCGGCCTTCTTCTTCGTCTCGCCGCCCGAGGCCAGGTACGCCCGGAAGTTCCGGAGTTCCCGGTACGCCAGCTTGGGTTCCATGACGTTCGAGCACAGCCCGCCGTGCGGGATGTAGTGTCCTTCGGAGTCGGCCAGATCGCGCCAGCAGACGGACTCGACGAAGGGCTTGGAGATGGCGATGCGGTAGAACGCCTGCAGCCACTCCGCCTGGAGGCGCTGCGACCAGGGCGTGTGCCAGTGCCCGGCCTTGAGGATCTGCGCCTTGCCCCCCCAGGCGTCGTTGGTGTCGACGGCCGTGTCGGAGGGCACCTCGCAGGCCGTCACCTGCACCGTCTTGCCGAACCCGACGAACTCGTCCAGCAGCGAGCTGACCTGCAGCAGATCCCGGATGTAGTACCCGTCGACGGGCACGCCCATCGCGAGCTGGATGCCGAACGCGTCGAACTTGATGCCGCTCTGGACGGCCATGTCCGCGTACAGCAGCGGCGGAATCGTCCGCTGGTTCCGCGAGTAGTACTCGCCCCAGGGCATGGCCAGCTCGATCATGACCTGGGCGTTGGGCACGAGCTTCTTGACGAGCAGGCAGCTCATGCGCGTCAGCTCCATGATCTGCTCGAAGCTGAGGTTGAAGCTGTTGTGCGCGTGGATGCCGGAGACGACGTTCCACAGGCGCACGTGCTTGTCGTAGCGCTGCACGACGCGCTGGATGTGCTCGTAGATCAGGTCGCGCAGCGTTTCGTAATCGTGTTCCCAGATGTACAGCCACTCGGGCAGGTCGGTGGGGGCGAAGCTCAGCAGGGGCCCGGCGTGCAGGGGCTTGCGGGCGCGGGCGGCCCAGTTGACCCACTGATCGACGTGCGAGAACTCGTACGTGCGTTCCTTCGGTTCGGTCTGCTTCCAGGGGATGCGGATGTTGGCGAAGTCGAAGGTCTCCTGCAGGCGTTTCCGGTACCCGTCGGGCACGTCGAACAGTTCGGCCGAGCACCCGAACGGCGTGCGGGGCGCGGCCCCGCCGACGGCGGCCTTGCGGCGCGAGAGGAAGATTTCGGCATGGAACAGGGCGATCTTCTCGCCCAGCGTGAGCCCCGCGGCCAGCGCCTCGTCGGCCAGCACGGCGGCCTTGCCCGGGTCGCTGGCTTTGAGCGCCTCGGTGAACATCTTCATCGCGGCGCGGTATTCGCGGTTGATGGTCTTGGCGTCGGTGAAGTCGAACAGCCCCCAGTCCTCGCGTTTCTGCCCGATCCGCATCATCTGGGCGCGGGCCAGTTCGAGGTTGAGGTTGTAGGGGTCGCTTCGCTCGGGCAGGCGCGTGGTGGGCAGCAGGTACTGCCCGGACTCTCCCGCGTTCCACAGCAGCGCCAGCCCGCACGCGCCGGGAATGCGTTTGATGCAGGAGATCTGACAGTCCGCGGTCGCCAGGTCGGCGCGGACGGGGATGGCGTCCTGTCCGAATACGTACGCACCGGCGAGGTCGATGTCGTCGGCCGGCTTGCCGTCTCGATACACGTCAAACCGCAGCATGGTGCCCTTCCAGTATGAAATCGATGACAGTTATGATGGCGGCGCATTCAGGGCGGCCGCTGTCGGTTCAGGCGACAGTATACTCGCTCCCCGTCCGCTTCGCCACCATGTGTTTGGCAAGTCTGGCGTAGACGGGCAGCCCGTCGTCGCCGATCTCGATGTCCGCCTCGCCCGCCAGCAACGGCTGGGCGTACCGCCGGAACGCGTCGCTCACGCCGTCGCCCGCTTCATTGAGGTACTCGCGGGGCAGGGGCTTCTCACCGTTGGCGACCTCCTCCAGGTCGATCAGCCCGGTCGTGCAGCGGTACGCGGCCCCTTCCTCACGCACGAGCGTCACCATCTTGCCGCTGACGCCCTCCATCGCCGTTTCCACGGCGCGGGTGCCGACGAGGTAGGCCTCCTCGACGTCGGTCTTCGACGCGAAGTGCATCGCGTTCCGCTGGGCCGTGCCCGCGCGGTTGCTGCGAGCCTTGACGCCCGCCTCGGCCTCGATGATGCTCTTGACCGCGTCGGCCGCTCCGCCCAACTGCACGTGCCCGAAGCTGTCCGCAGCGAACGCGCCTTTCTTCTCGGCCAGGTACTCGCCCTCCGGTGTCTTGACGCCCTCGCCGCACGCGACGAAGCAGCGGTGGTACGTGTCCAGGCTGCGGCGGACCTTGTCGACGAACTCCTCCTGCACGAACGGAATCTCCGGCAGGAGGATGATGTGCGGCGCGTCCTCGTCGGTGCGGCGGGCGAGTCCCGTCGCGGCGGCGATCCATCCGGCGTTGCGGCCCATGACCTCGTGCACCGTGCAGGTGTCGTGGGTGTAGAGGGCTTCGGTGTCGCGCCCGGACTCCATGACGGAGGTGGCGCTGTACTTCGCGACCGAGCCGTACCCGGGGCAGTGGTCCGTGCCGAACAGGTCGTTGTCGATCGTCTTCGGCACGCCGACGGCGATCATCTCGTAGTCGATCTCCCGGGCGAGCTGCCCGAGCTTGGCGGCCGTGTCCATGGAATCGTTGCCGCCGATGTAGAAGAAGTAGCGGATGTCGTGCGCCTGGAAGACCTCGAGGATCCGCTCGTAGTCGGTGCGACTGTCCTCGAGGCTCTTGAGCTTGTGGCGGCAGCTGCCCAGGGCGGAACTCGGGCTCCGCCGCAGGCGATCGATCTCGGCGGGGTCTTCCCGGCCGAGGTCGTAGAGCTGCTCCTGGAGGATGCCCAGGATTCCGTTGAGTCCGCCGTAGACGCCGGTGAACACGTCGGGGTTGGCCAGGGCGGTCTGAATGACGCCCGCGGCGCTGGCGTTGATCACGGCGGTCGGGCCGCCCGATTGGGCGACGACGGCTTTGCCTTTCAAGTCGGACATAGCTTTCCCTTTGCACTCCCTGTGGTCTGTTCGATCCCGCGATGGTGCAGCAGAGCGTCATTATAGTTCCGCGGGGAGTCTTCGCAATCCATAGGTCCGAAATCCGGCATCCCAAATCGCCGCTTCCGAAGGCATATCGTACGTTTCCTACGGACCGCCCCGGGTGACGGTAGGGCCTGTCATTCCGGTGGGGCGGGTGGTTTCCATTGGTGATGGGCCGAGATCATGGACGGACGACCTCCATCCAACAGTCCGCGTATTCTGTTTCTGTGCGAGGACCTGGCCTCCGCGCCCGGGCGGGCGTCTCAGTTGGCGCGGGCGGGGTGGGACGTCGTGCGCGCGGACGATCAGATCGAAGCCCTCTCCGCCGTCCGATCGCAGGCGATCGACGTGGCGCTGCTGCACCTGCCCGTCGACGACATGGTGAGCATGGACCTGCCCAACGTCCTCCGCGAGGTCGCGACGGCCGCCTACCTGCCCGTGATGATCCTGACCGACTCGCCCCGCGAGCAGCAGCGATGCCGCTTCCTCGACTGCGGCGCCCACGACGTGATCTCCGAGGAGACGTAGTCGGCGGAGAAGCTCAACCCCAAACGGTCCC
>CAZEJA010000141.1:0-7598 GCA_964512215.1 uncultured Planctomycetaceae bacterium | reverse complement strand
CGTCGCGCAGGCGGGAGATGTGGTGACGGTCCACGCCGGGACGTATCGCGAGTGGGTCCGCCCCGCACGGGGCGGCACGGGCGAGGGCCAGCGCATCGTCTACCGCGCCGCGGCGGGCGAGAACGTGCTAATCAAGGGCTCTGAGCGCATCGCGTCGTGGAAGCCGCAAGGAGGCGGCGTCTGGAAGGCGGTGCTGCCGAATGACTTCTTTGGCCGTTACAACCCGTACGCTCTGAAGCTGTCGGGGGGCTGGTTGCACTACGGCAACTGGCACTGTCGCGGCGACGTGTACCTCGACGGCGAGGCGCTGCGGGAGCAGAGGACGCCCGAGGACGTCCGGAAGCGCAAGGGCGCGTGGCAGGCGACGGTCGACGCGAAGACGACCACGATCCTCGCCAACTTCGGGGACGCGAATCCGAACAAGCAGCTCACCGAGATCAACGTCCGCGAGTGCGTCTTCTTCCCCGACCGCAGCGGACTGAAGTACATCACGGTGGACGGGTTCGGCCTGATGCACTCGGCTGAGAACTGGCAGCCGCCGGGCCTGCAGATCCAGAAGGGCGCCATCGGCCCGCGGATGGGCAAGCACTGGATTATCGAGAACTGTCGCGTCACCAACGCCCGCTGCGTGGGGATCGTCCTCGGGCACGCGCCGGGAGTCGACTACACCGATATCGACGCCTTCGGCGACCACGTGGTCCGCAACAACATCATCCGCCGCTGCGGTGAGGCGGGCATCGCCGGGCAGAAGGGCGCGACGCGCTGTCTGATCGAGGGCAACCTGATCGAGGACACGAACTACCGCGCGGAGTTCGGCGGCTGGGAGACGGCGGCCGTCAAGTTCCATGAGTCCGTGGACACGGTGATCCGCGGCAACCTGATCCGCCGCGTCGGCCACCAGTCGCACGGGGCGTTCGGTATCTGGATGGACTGGGGCAACCAGGGCACGCGCATCACGGGCAACATCATCTACGATACGAAGACAGCCGGCGTGTTCCTGGAGATGAACCACGGGGGGATCCTGGTCGACAACAACGTGCTGGCCGGCTGGGGCGTCCGGAGCAACTCGGAGGGCAGCGTGTTCGCGCACAACCTGTTCGTCGACTGCCGCTTCGAGATGCGCTCGGACGTGAAACGAAAGAGCCCGTACTACACGCCGCACACGCGCAAGGTGCTCGCCAGGATCGAGGGCATCCCGCAGGATGACAAGTGGTACGGCAACGTCTTCGTGCGCCAGGGGCTCAGCCGGGTGAGAAACGCGCCCGGCTACGCGTCGGAGGGGAATGTCTTTCTCGAAGGTGCGAAGAAGAGCGCCTTCGGGGATTCACACAGCCTCGTCGACGCCGCCAAAACCAAGTTCGGCCGCAAGGACGCCCCGTTGGGCGTGACGATCACATTGACCGTCCCGGCCGCGGCGCTGGGCGTCAAGCCCCCGCGCGTCGACGCCGGACTCGTCGGCATCTTCCCCCGGGTCAAGCAGTCGATCGAGGACCGCCACGGCAAGCCCATCATCGTCGACACGGATCTGAACGGTCGCAAGCGCACGCAACCGGTCGCGGGCCCCCTCGCCGACCTCAAGCCGGGGCGGAACACCATCATCTGGTCGATGCAACGCCGCTCTGGCCGACCTGCGGTCGGCCGCTAAGCCTACGCTTTCTTGCGTTTCTTCTTGCCGCCGCCCTTGGGCTTCTTCGGGGCAGGACCGATCTGGCCGTACTTCTTGCGGACGGCTTCGTACTCGGGGTTAACGCACTTGGCGCCCCAGCGGTACATCACCTGCAGGAGCCCCTCGGTGCTCTCGGGGTACTGGCCCTTGTCGTCGGTCTCCTTCATCCACTTGGCGAGGATGTCCCGGTGGCGCCTCAGCTCTGCGGCGTGTTTGGGATCCTTGACAAGATTGCGGATCTCGTGGGGGTCCTTCTCGAGATCGTAGAACTCCTCCGCGGGCTTGTCCGGGCCGACGAAGACGGCTGCCTCGGGCGTGAGCTTGCCTTCGGCGAAGAGCTGCTTCCACGTAATCGTGAAGTCCCGCCCGTCGCGGTACTGCGGCTGGAGGTACGGACGGTCGGTCAGGAAGTTGCGGAGGTACTTGTAGCGCTTCGTGACGACCGCGCGGATGTGCTCGATGGTGTAGTCGCAGCGGTCGCGGGCGGCGACCACGTATGTCCGCGGCGTGTAGTCCTTCGCGAACAGGTCGCGACCTTCCATGTGGGCGGGGATCTTCAAGCCAGCCAGCGCCATGGACGTGACGGATACGTCGATCTGATTGACCAGGTCGTCGACGACGATCCCCGGCTTGGTGACGGGGAAGTTCTTCGGCCAGCGGACGATCAGCGGCACGTGGATGCCGCCCTCGTAGCAGAACTGCTTGTGTCGCAGGCCGCCGGGCATGCCGTGATCGGAGAAGAAGAAGACGATCGTGTCGTCCAACAGGCCGAGCGACTTCAGCTCGTCGAGGATCTTCCCGGTCGACACGTCGGTGCCCAGTACGCAGGCGTAGTGGTCGGCGATCATGTCGCGGTAGACGGGATGATCGGGATAGTACGGCGGAACGGGGACCTGGTCGGGCCGGACGGGCATCTTGCCCTTGAGGGAGACCTTGCCGTTCTTGCCGCCCTTCAGCTGAATCTGCCCGAAGAACGGGCGGTCCTGGGCGGCCGCCGCCTTGAGGCTGGCGATGTTGTAGACCTTCTTGTTGTCGTAGACGAAGTTGTAGTCCGTCTTGCCCATGTTGAACGTGACGTACCCGGCGTCCTGGAAGTACTCGGGCACGGTCTTGACGCCCTTGGGCAGGTGAATCAGGCCCAGGCCCTTGTGCTCGGGCTTCCTGGCGTTGTCCCGCGAGCTGCGGTGGCTGTGGATGCCGAGCGTCGTCTGCATCGTGCCCGTGATCAACGCCGAGCGGCAGGGCGAGCAGACCGGCGCGGTGACGTACGCCCGGCTGAACCGCACGCCCTCGGCGGCCATGCCGTCGAAGATCGGCGTGGTGATGAGCTTCGTCCCGTAGCAGCTCAGCCACGGGTTCATGTCCTCGGCCGTGATCCAGAGAATATTCGGCCTGCCCTTTCCCGCGGGCCTGGCTGCAGCGCGGATCGCCCCGCCGGCCGCCAACCCCACCGTCCCGGCGGAAACAGTGCGAAGCAGATCGCGACGAGTGATCGTGTGTTTCATGTTCTCTTCTCCAGTGGATTACCGTTGTAGGGTGGGCAGGACCTCGCTGGCGCGAGAACCTGCCCACCCTACGTGTTGTTGATTCGCGGTTACTTACCGCCGAAGCAGGCGACGCGGCCGTTCTTGAGGCTGATGAAGAGCTTGCCTTCCGCGGCGCTCATGCCGTCGAAGACGGGGATGCTGTCGATCTTGACCTCGCCCAGCGTCCTACCGTCCTCGGTGGACACCGCCCGAAGGATTCCGCCGCGATTGCCGTGCCACGCGTCGGCCTGGGCGTCGAGTTCGCGATTGATGCCGTCGTTGGCGCCTTCCAGGTAGCCGAGCATCTTCGTTTCATCGGCCAAGTCGGGCGGGCCCGCGATGAACAGGCAGTCTTTGCCCAGCACCATCGCATTGACGAGCAGCCCGATGTTCTCGACCGCCCAGTGCGTCTTGATGCCCCCGCCGCGGGGGCGCTTGGCCTTGGGCTTGCCCTTGCGGTCGCGCTTCTTCGGCTCCTTCTTCGGGGGGGCCGACGAGATCTGGGCCGGGTTCTTGTCCGACGCGAACAACTTGTACGTCGTCCGCGGGTGCAGCATGTTGCCCAGCGGGTCGGACCGGAAGCCGTACACCCGTTTATCGTCGAACGCCAGGATCCGCCCGCACGGGTTGGACCGTCGCGGCCCGGCGTAGGCGCCCCAGCCCTCGCCGCATTCCGTGCCGTAGATCCAGTACGACCGGTGGAACCAGACGTCGTCGAGCAGACCGGTCTGGCAGAACAGGTGCGGGCTGCGGTCGGCGGTCGCCGCGCCCTTGCCGGGCTGCGTGGGGGCGACGCCGATGCGTTTGCCGTCCAGGCCGAAGTTCTGCTCCTGCATGAAGATGCGCTTGCCGTCGCTGGAGAAAATGTCCGCGTTGGCGATGGGCATGTACTTGGCCGAGATCAGCGTCTGGAGGTTCTTGCCCGTCTTGGGGTCGTTCTCGTCCATGATGTTCTCGGACAGCATCTGGCCCGTCGTCGGGTTGAGACGCACCAGGCGCATGCCGCCGTCGAAGAACATGTTCCGCCCGGCCATCGCGTAGAGCACGTCGTTGACGATCAGCACGCTGCCGTGCACCGGCCAGACCGACTCGACCTGCTCGTAGGAGACGATCTGCACGTCGGCGGGGGCGACCAGGTACCGCCACGCCTCCTTGCCGTCTTCCGCGTTGAGGCAGTAGACGTACCCGTCGCCGCAACCGAACAGGACGGCGCCCTTGTAGAGCGTCGGCGACGAGTCGATCTTGCCGCCCGCGATGAACGTCCACACCGTCTTGCCGGAGTTCACGTCCAGCGCATAGAGCGTCTGCCGATCGATTGACGAGACGAACGCCTTGCCGCCCGCGACGACCGGCTGGGTGAGCTTGCCGCCCAGCTCGACGCTCCACTGTTTCTTCAGCCCGCCAAGGGTGGCCGAACTCGAGCCGCTGCGGGCGGCGTCGGAGCGATACATGGGCCAGGCGTTGGAATTGCCGATTGTCGATTTGCGATTGCCGATTGACCTGTAGGCCGGGCCCTTGACCAGGCGGGCGCTCTCGGGGGTCTTTCGCTTCAGCGCCGAATCCGGGGACAGGGCACAGAAGTACTCGAGCTTGGATTGGTAGTAGCAGGCGCAGGTATCGGGCGGCTTGTAGAGCAGCCCGTTGGCGGGCATGACGCCGTAGATGCAGCTTCCGCGGACGTGGTTGTGGATCACCACGTCCTTGCCGCCCACCTTGTAGAACTCCGTGCCCATGCCGTTGGTCATGATGTACTGCTGCGTCGCCCGGCTGGGATAGCAGCGCGGGTGCATCGGGAAGCCCGGGAGGTTGGTCGCCTTGAATTCCTTCTTCACCGCGCCCGTATGCAGATCGACCGCCTTGAGGGGTGTGCCGCCGTGCTGCGGCTTGCCCGTGTTGGCCGACCAGACCAGCCCGTCGATGACGAAGATATCGTTCGGGCAGTGGTGGCTCGACGGCAGCAGCGATTCCTTCCACAACTCCTTGCCGTCCTTCGCGGACATCGCGGTCATCTTCGTGCCCAGCGCGGCGACCAGCACGCCGTCGGAGAACACCACGCGGACCGACCCGCCCGTGCCGACGCTCTTGATCGCGGGCCCCTCTGAGGTCCAGAGCTTCTTGCCCGTCTTGCGGTTCAGCGCCACCATGCCGCCGCCGTCGGCGAAGTAGACCTGCTTGTCGCACAGCGTCAGCGACAGCGGCGCCACCGGGGATTCGTAGGTCCACAGGCGCTTGCCCGACTCGGCGTCGATGGCGGCGATGCTCTGCGGCGGGCCCGCCGGCGTCCACGCCCAGCCGCTGCTGGCCCGCCTGATCTCGCTGTAGCCCGTCCCGGCAGCCTTGTACGCCACAGGCTTGCGGGTGGGATTGACCAGCAGGTACAGCACGCCGTCGTCGAGGATGATCTCTTCGGTGGCCTTCGTATCCTCGTAAGTCTTGATCGTTTCGCCGGTTACGGCGTTCAGCACCGTCAGCGGCGCGGTCTGGCCGAACGTGACGTAGACGCGGTCGCCGACCGCGACGAGACGCCGGGGAAACTGCCCGGGCCCGCTCTTGAGCGGCCAGTTGTGCGGGTGCCAGTCCTTCAACTCCCGCTTCCAGAGGATCGCGCCGTTGAACGCATCCCGCGCGATCAGCACCCACTTGGCGGGCAGGTAGATGTGATTCCGCAGGCCTTCGTCGATGACGTAGAACACCTTCCCGCCCGCGGTGACCATCGCGTGCATGACGGTCATGAAGTCGTGGTTCCGCAGCCACTTCGGCGCCCCGACCCACTGGATGCCGTGCAGCGGCGCGACTTTCCTGTCCCGACCGACCATGGTGCCCTGCGGGTTGTGATGGTAGTGCGTCCAGTCGTCGATCTCAGCCGGGCGGGGCTTGACCTGCTTCTTCCCGCACACCCACGCCACGCCCTTCGGCGCCAGCGCGCGCATGATCTCCGCGTTCGACACGCCGCACTTGGCGTCGGTCACGACGATCAGATTCACGCTGCCGTCGCGGTAGGGCAGCGTCCTGCCGTCAAACTGCCGCGCCGCGACTTTGCCGTAGACGCCCTTATCGCTGATGGTCGTCCGCGCCTTCGCGACGTTCGCCGCGGATGCATCCAGGCCCTGCACAATGTAGCCGTCCTTCGCGCCCAGCGCCGCGGCCAGGCTGCCGTCCCCGCAGCCGACGTGCACCACCAGCCCGCCCGTGATGCCCGTGTCGTTGAGGATGTCCCCCGCGGGGGCTGCGATCGCGAGATTGGCTGCGAGCAGGCCGACGAGAACCGCCACTGTGTGCTTCGTCATCGCGTGTTCCTTTCCTGTGACCAAGAGGTCCCTACATGGTAAAATCCGCGACCCGCCCATGCAAGCGGCACGGGCAGGCCTGCGTCCCCAGGGACGCACGCGGTTCGCGGAACCAAGGAGACACGATGAAGAGACGACAGTTCATGCAGAGCGTTCTGGGTGCGGGGGCGGCGGCGATGGTGCCCCGGTGGGGTCGGGCCGCCAAGGCCGACAAGCCCACGGTGCTGTTCATCGCCGTGGACGACCTGAATCACTGGGTCGGCTACACCGGGCGGAACCCGCAGGCCCGCACGCCGAACATCGACCGGCTTTCGAAGATGGGCGTCTCGTTCACCAACGCCCACTGCGCCGCGCCCGCCTGCGAGCCGACGCGGGCGTCGCTGATGTCCGGCATGCGTCCGAGCACGACCGGCTGCTACCTCAACGGGCACGCGTGGAAGAACCACGTCCCCGAGGGCGTCTCGCTGAACGCCGCGTTCCGCAAGGCCGGCTACTACGTCGCGGGCATGGGCAAGATCTACCACAGCCACGGCGGGGCGGAGACCGTGTACGCCTCGGAGTGGGATGAGTACCCCAAGATGGTCAAGCCCTCCAACGGCGGGGCGAGCAAGTACCAGGGCTACCACGTGCCCCTGCCGCTGGACATGAAGGATGAAGACCTCGGCGACTGGCACACGGTGGACTTCTGCATCAAGCAGCTCAACACGAAGCGCGACAAGCCGCTGTTCCTCGCCTGCGGGCTCGTCAAGCCCCATCTGCCCTGGGCGGTCCCGCGGAAGTACGCCAAGATGTTCCCGCGCGACCGGATCAAGCTCCCGCCGCACATCCAGAACGACCTCGCGGACGTCCCGCCGGCCGGGCGGAAGATCGGGAACACGGGCGACCATCCGCGCTTCCTCAAGTCAGGCCGCTGGAAGGATGCGGTCCAATCGTACCTCGCGACGATCGCGTACGTGGACGTCAACATCGGGCGCCTGCTCGACGGGCTGGAGAAAAGCCCCCACGCGGGCAAGACCATCATCGTCCTGTGGGGCGACCACGGGTGGCACCTCGGCGAGAAGGAGCACTGGCGGAAGTTCACGCTCTGGGAAGAGGCCACCCGCGCGCCGCTGATCTGGG
>CAZEJA010000140.1:532-7676 GCA_964512215.1 uncultured Planctomycetaceae bacterium | reverse complement strand
GTGATCTTGAAGGCCTGTCCCACAAACGGCTTGGACGCGTCGGCGGATACGTCCGCGGCGTCGGCGTCGTCGGCCTCACCGGAGCGAACGCCGCGTCCCGGCACGTCGGCAGCCGACGGGAAGTATTTCGCGACCGCGTCCATCAACTCCGTGATGCCCACTTCGTTGCGGGCGGCGGAGAAGAGCACCGGAACGACCGTGCCCTCGACCATCGCCTGGGCGAATGCCGCCCCCAGTTTGGCGGGGGGCACTTCCTCGCCGCCGAGGTAGGCCTCCATCAGCTCCTCGTCGGCCTCGATGATGTTCTCGGTGAGCTGCATGTTGGCGTCGCCGACGTCGCCGACATCGGCGTCACCCGCGTCGTTCGTGAAGCAGTCCACGACGGCCGACCCGCCGCCCGAGGGCAGGTTCATCGGCTTGCACGCCGCGCCGAACGTCTCGGTGATCGAGCCGAGAATCTGCTCGAAGTCCACGTTGTCGCCGTCGATCTTGTTGACGACCAGCGCGACGGGCATACCGGCGTCCTGGGCGGCCTTGAAGAGGCGGCGGGTGTTGACCTCGATGCCCGCGGTGGCCGAGATGACCACGACGGCGACGTCCGCGCCGGAGAGGGCACAGATCGCGCCGCCGATGAAGTCCGGGTATCCCGGGGCGTCGATGACGTTGATCGTGGCGCCCGCGTGGTCCAGGTGCGCGGCGGACGGGTCCACGGAGTGCTTGCGGTCCTTCTCGATGTCGCTGAAGTCCAGGTGGCTCGTGCCGTCATCCACCGAGCCCAGTCGCCCGGTGACCTTCGCGGCGTGCAGCATTGCCTCGGCGAGGGTGGTCTTGCCGGCCCCGCCGTGCCCGAGAAGTACGATATTCCGAATGTCCTGCGGTTTCGAAGCCGGCATAGTCATCTCCCAGGGGGGTCGCCCTGATTTCGAGCCCGGATCGGCCCGCGGCGCAGCGCGCCGGGCGATCCGTCAGCCACAAAGGAACCAGACAATATAGTTATCCCCGCCGAACAGAGCAAGCAAAAACATGCCCCCGGACGGCTGTCAGAAGGGCCTTCGGGCTCATTGCGGGCCCCGCCCGGGCCCGGTATCGTAGGGACCGACCGGTCGGGCCGGTCCACAAGGAGACGCGACATGAAAAAGCAGGTGCGAATTTTCCTGGCCGGGGCGTTGGTGGTCATCCCCTTCGCGATCACCGTCTGGGCCATCGTGACGGTTGGAATGTGGGTGGACAACCTGGTCAAGGCCCCGCTGGCCGACCGCGGGATTGAGCTGTTCCCGGGGCTCGGGGCGCTGATCCTGCTCGCGTCGATCTACCTGATCGGGCTGCTGACGCACTTCTGGGTGTTCCGGTGGGCCCTGTCGCTGCTGGAGAAGCTCGTCACGGCCGTGCCCGGGCTCAAGACGATCTACGAGTCGGTGCGCGATCTGCTGAAGCTCTTCGGGGGCGACGCGGCGCAGATGGGGCGCGTCGTGCTCTACAGCCCGCCCGACGCCGACACCGCCTTCCTGGGCATCCTGACCAACGAGAGCCCGCCCGGCGCGAGGTCGCCCGACGAGGTGGCCGTCTACCTGCCGCTGGCCTACATGATCGGCGGGCCCATCGTGTACGCCTCGCGGCGCCACCTGGTGGACGTGGACATGTCGGTCGAGGAGTGCATGAAGATCTGCGCCACCGCCCAGGTCACCAGTTCAAACGCGCGACCACGGATGGATGTCCCCCCGGCGGAGGATTCCGGCGCATCGTGACGCGCCGCTTGCGGCTTAGCACCTTCACCATGCGCTTACCCCGCGTACCCCTCCGGATTCCCCCGGTGCCACCGCCACGCGTCGGCCACGATATCCGCCAGGTCCGGATACGTCGGCTCCCAGGCGAGTTCGTCCATCGCCTTCTGCGACGACGCCACCAGTCGCGGTGGGTCGCCCGGGCGGCGGGGTGTGACGTCCGCGGGAATCTCGTGGTCGGTCACCGCCCGACACGTCTCGATCACTTCCTGGACGGAGAACCCCTCGCCGTTGCCGAGGTTGTACACCTTCACGCCCCCGGGCTCGATCGCATTCAGCGCCAGCACGTGAGCGTCGGACAGGTCACAGACGTGGATGTAGTCGCGGATGCACGTTCCGTCCGGCGTGTCGTAATCGTCGCCAAAGATGAAGACCTTCTCCCGCTTACCGAGGGGAACCTGGAGGACCAGCGGGATCAGGTGCGTCTCCGGGTCGTGGGCCTCGCCGATGCCGCCCGCCGGATCGGCGCCGGCGACGTTGAAGTACCGCAGCGACACGAACCCCAGCCCGTAGGCCTCGGCGTAGGCCCGCAGCATGAACTCCACGCACAGCTTGCTTGCGCCGTACGGGTTGATCGGGTCGAGGCGGTCGGCCTCCTCGATGGGCACGCGCTCGGGTGAGCCGTACACGGCGGCCGTCGAGCTGAACACGAGCTTGTCCACGCCCGTGGCGCGCATCGCGTCCAGCAGCGTCATGCCGATGATCGTGTTGTTCTGGAAGTACTTGTCGGGCTTCTCGACCGACTCGCCCGCCTCGATGAAGGCGGCCAGGTGAATGACGGCCTCGATGTCGTTGTCCGTCATCGCCGCCTGCAGCGACGCGGCGTCGGCGACGTCGGCGACGACCAGGTCGGCCTCGACGGCCTCGGCGTGCCCCTTGACCAGGTTGTCGTACACCACGCACGTGTGCCCGGCTGCATTCAGCGCCCGGACCACGTGCGACCCGATGTACCCCGCTCCGCCCGTCAGCAGTACGTTCATGGACTTCTCCCGTGGCGACATCTCGCCGCCGGCGATTATACCGGCTGCCGGCCAGACTGCAATTTGTCGCGCAGAACGCAAATCGGTCCTTGTCGCCTCGGGCCGAACATGTTACCACTCCGCCATGAGCGGAGACGGGAACGCATTTCGGCTGTCCGCACGCGCGAAGCGGGCGCATCGTCAACCGATCAGCTACCTGCTGACCCAGGCGCTGACGAATCCGGACGTGATTTCCCTGGCGGCCGGGCTGGTCGACTACGACACGCTGCCCGGCGCCGACGCCGCCTGCCTGCTCGACGAGATGCTGCGCAATCCCGCCACGGCACAGGCCGCTCTGCAGTACGGCACGACCGAAGGCCTCGGCGAGCTGCGCGAGACGCTGCTGGGACACCTCTGCGCCCTCGACGGCGTCCGCCCCGAGGACATCAACGTCACGCCCGACGACGTCATTGTCACCGGCGGCAGCCAGCAACTCCTGTTCATCCTCGGCGACATCCTGATCGACCCCGGTGACATCGTCATCACGGCCTGGCCGAGCTACTTCGTCTTCACCGGCACGCTCGAATCCGCCGGCGCGGAAGTTCGCTGCGTCGACATGGACGAGCAGGGAATCCTCCCCGCGTCCCTCGACGCGCTGCTCGCCCGCCTGGACGCCGAGGGGCAACTCCAGCGCGTGAAGATGGTCTACCTGGTGAGCTATCACCAGAACCCCACGGGGATTACGCTGTCCGCCGACCGCCGGCCGGAGGTGGTCGAGATCGTACGCAGGTACTCCCGCGACCACCGCATCCTGTTGCTGGAGGATGCCGCCTACCGGGAACTGACGTTCGAGGGCACGCCGCCGCCGTCGATGAAGCACTTCGACCCGGACAACGACACGGTCGCGCTGCTGCAGACGTTCAGCAAGCCGTTCGCCCCGGGAATGCGGATCGGGTACGGACTGCTGCCGCACGATCTGATCGAGCCCGTCGTCATTCAGAAGGGCAACCACGACTTCGGGTCGGCGAACCTCTGCCAGCACCTCGCGCTGGCGGCCATGCAGACGGGCGTCTACGGGCGACACGTCGAGGAATTGTGCGCCGCCTACGCCGTGAAACGCGACGCGATGCTGGCGGCGCTCGACGAGCATCTGGGCGACGTGGACGGGCTGCACTGGACGCACCCGTCCGGCGGGCTGTACGTGTACGTGACGCTGCCCGACCGCGTCGACGCCGGCGCCGACGGAGCCCTGTTCCAGCGGGCGCTGGATGAGGGCATGCTCTACGTGCCGGGCGAGTACTGCTTCGGCCCGGACCCGTTGCGCGACATCCCCCGCAACACGATCCGCCTCAGCTACGGCGTGGGCGCCCCCGACCGGATCCGCACCGGCATCGAACGCCTCGCCCGTGCGATTCGGTCCATCCTTGCCGCTCCCTGATCGCTGGACGGTTTCATGGTTGACCTGTCGCTGCTTCAGGAGGAGGCATAGCGATGAGCGATTCGCCATCAGCGATTAGGGAACGGCTGGCAGCCCGAAGGGCTGCAAGAGCAAAGCCCAGGGCAACGCCCTGGGTACTGATCATGCCCCGTACGATCAAGCCCTGAAAGGGCGCAATGGCCGCCGCGGCTGTTCCGCCCTTACAGGGCTTGGTCGTGGGGCGGCACAGATACCCAGGGCGTTGCCCTGGGCTGTATTATTTCGGCCCTTCAGGCCGGAGAAGTCGACGTGAACTCCGAAGGCCCGACCGGCAGACCAGACGCTCGCCGTTCCCTAATCGCCAATCGCTGCCGCTACACCAGGTCACATGCCTCCGGCGGCATCCAGTGCGCATCCTCGCCCCTCCACTTGACGTTGCAGCCGATGGGATTGGTCAACGGCTGGGGCGGGTCGCCGCCGTCCAGCAGGGCGTCGAGGGCGTCACGGAGTTCGTGCGTGGTCTCGGCGCCCGGCTCGCGGGGGTTGTCGTCCATTCGCCCGGTGTAGCGGAGCGTCCGGTCGGCGTCGAAGACGTAGTAGTGGGGGGTCCGCAAGGCCCCGTAGGCCAGGGCGATCTCCTGCGATTCATCCCGCACGTATGGGAACGGGAAGCCTCGCTCTGCCGCCCGCTCGACCATATGATCGAACGAGTCGGTGGGGTGGTTCTCCGTCTCGTTGGAGTTGATCGCCACCATCGCCACGCCCTTGGGGGCATAGTCGTTCGCCAGGGCGACCATGCGCTGCTCGCTGCCGATGACGTAGGGGCAGTGGTTGCAGGTGAACAGGACGATCAGGAGCTTGGCATCGGTGAAGTCCGCCAGGGAGTAGTTGCGCCCGTCGACGCCGGGGAGATCAAATTCTGGCGCTGTTGCGCCGAGTTCGAGAGTGAAGGCCATGGGTTCTTCCTTTCGTTGTGTCGGGTACTGCGTGCGGCCCGCAAAGTAGGGACAGGCACCTTCGCTTCGCTACGGAGCCCGTCCCTGTTTTGCTTCATTATACGCACGGTTGATTCGGCGGGGGGACCGGGTATGATTCATTGTTCGTCAAGTCGGATATTCATTCGCAAGTCAGAAGGGAATGCACCGATGGCCAAATCGAGCAACGTCAGGAAACTCCCCGCCAGCCGGACCGCGTCGATCCAGCCCGTCACGTTCGGCGTCTGCGGGATGGGCGATCCGCGGATCGATGCCGAGTCGCGACAGCGGGCGGCCAACATCGTTGAGATCGTCGCGAACCTTATCGCGAAGAAGGTCAAGATGCCGGACGGGCGGGCGGCCGAGGTCGTCTGGACGCCGCTGCTGGTGGACGGCGAAAAGCAGGCGGACATCGTCGCCCGGCAGTTCCGCAAGGCCGGCGTCGACGCCGTCGTCTGCGCCCCGGACACGTGGGCGTTTCCGCAACTGACGCTGATCAGCCTGCTGGCCCAGCTTCCCGACGACGTGCCCGTGAACATCACGTGCGGCAACAGCGGCCCCAAGCCCGGCGTCGTCTACGCCCACGCCGTCAACGGCGCGCTCGCCCAGAGCGGACGCCTGACCCATCTGAACGTCGGGACCTGGCCGGACACGGGTATGAAGCCCCAGCCGACCGATTCGACTGTACAGGCGCTGATCGACTGGTGCTACGCGGCCCTGACGTACGCGGGGCTCAAGGGCCGACGGGTCGTCGTCTTCGGGCACGATTCGATGGGCATGGAGACCGCCCTGGCCCACGTCATCCCCACGCGCCGGACCTTCGGCGTGGAAATCACCCGCCTCGACATGAAACTCCTGGCCGACATGCTCACCAAGGGCGCCTACAACGCGAAGGAACTCTCCAAGCTCCGCAAGTGGGTCGATCGTCACGTCGGCAGCCGGCTCGACCTCAGCCAGCCCGACGCGAGCGAGAAGTTCGACCAGGGGCTCGCCCTGTACCTGATCGTCCGCGACCTGCTGGACGAGCTGAACGCCGTCGGCGGCGGGTTCATGAACCAGCTTGAGTGGGGCAGCGACCTGCGGGGCACGCCGCTGCCGATCGCCGACACCATGGAAAGTCTGCTGAACTCCACGTTCGACCACACCGGACGGAAACCCGCCATGCCGTTCGCCACCGAAGCCGACGTGCAGGGGCTGCTGACGATGCTGTTCACCAGTTGGATGTCCGGCGGCAACCCGCCGCTGTTCATGGACTTCCGCAAGGTCTGGGAGCCGTGGGAAATCCAGGGGCTCGCCAAGGGCCTCGGCGTGAAGTTCAGCAAGAAGAAGGACCTCTGGGCGAAGCGGGGCATCGTCGACGGCGACAACAGCGGCTCGGCCAGCCTCGACTGGGCGGGCAAGCCCGGCGACTCGATCGCCAGCATCATGAAAAACGTCTACATGCCCGGCGCGGAGTTGTACTACTTCCCGGGCGGGGGCAACAGCGTGACGTTCATCTCGCCCGGCGGCATCAAGGGCATCGCCAGCCGACTCGCCTACAGCGATCTGAGCGGCATGTTCAGCCTCATCTGGGATGAAGCCTGCACCGTCGACCTGCCCGACAAGCTCGCCCAGGCAGTGGCGAACACGTCGAACATCACCTGGCCGCACACGTGGGTCGTGCCCAAGTACGCCAGCATGGCCGAGTACAAGCAGTACGCCCCCGCGAACCACTTCCACATGATCTGGAATCTCGCCCCGGCGCGCTTACAGTACTGGATGGACATGACGAACGTCCTGTCGGTCGCCCCGTGGCAAGCCCGCCCGGCGCTGATCGAGGGCGTCGACCGCCCACTGCCCCTCCTGCACCTGCTCAACGGCGGCGAGGAGCCCGCCAAACGCCTCCGCGCGGGTAGGTAGGATGGTGGTCCACGAATTACACGAATTGCACGAAGTGGAAGAAGCAACAACAGAAGAAGCGAAACGGCACGCAGCCGCCAAGGGGAGGTCCCCGGGGGGCCGGTCTGGTTTTTT
>CAZEJA010000140.1:0-522 GCA_964512215.1 uncultured Planctomycetaceae bacterium | reverse complement strand
ACACCCCAACCGGCACGCCGGGCACAGGGGACGGGCCGCTGCGTGCCGTTCTGTTTTTTCTACCTTCGTGTAATTCGTGTAATTCGTGGACTAGTCGTTGAAGACAATGCAGACCTTGCCGGTCTGGCCCTTGTCGGCCAGGTCGTAGGCCTCGGGGGCTTTCTCCAGCGGCAGGAAGACGTCGGGGCTGCTGGTGGACTCGGGGTGCAGGCCCCAGCGGTCCAGGCGGATCAGCAGGTCGTCGAGGTGCTTGAGGCTGGTCACCCACGAGCCGAACAGCGTGATCTGGTTGTGGATGAGCACCTGCGAGACGTCGAAGTCCACGTTGTTGCCCTCGCCGACGAACGCGCAGCGACCCCACTGTCGCGTGCCCTGCAGCGCCAGCAGCCGCGCCGACGGCGCCGCCGAGCAGTCGATGCTGACCTCGCACCCGCGGCCGCCCGTGAGATCCTTGATCTTCTCCAGCGGATCGTCGTCGGCCTTGAGCACGTGATCGACGATGCCGAGGTTCTTCGCGTGGGT